>JBDZWB010000037.1:0-10312 GCA_040255975.1 Nitrosopumilales archaeon | reverse complement strand
CGGGTTGGCCGCAGCAGCTATAGCATTCTTCTTTAGCAAGGTAAAGAGGAAGGAGAAGGCATTTGGCGCTAGTGCGCTCTATCTCGCAGTTGTCGCTGGTGCGTTCTTTGTATTCCCCGACTACCAGAGCGAGGACGACTCTCTCCTTCCGCAGCCCGTGCTGAGTGCATGGCGATCTGCAATCTCGCTGTCAATGACTGCATTTTGGTTCGCCCTTGGCGCAATCAGCGGTGCATTGTGGATATATGGTGGCAAAAAAGTAGTCAAAAGCTAGTGCATTTCTTATAGAAAAAAATATCATCATTATTTATTATCTCGGCTGTGTCCTAGTGCCTAGACAATTATGATAGAGGAAACTGCAGGCAGCCATTGCTTTGAAGCTGCCACGACAGTCGTTGAAATACTATGTAGCTCAATTAACGCCAGAGGTTGCATATGGCTAGCCTAGTCAGTCCTGCATTTCGAGAACATGTCATGCTGTTGTATGACAGCGATGATGAACGCAACGCTGCTGCAGCCCACTACATCAACGAAGGATTGAAGAGCGGCCAGCTTTGTGTCTACGCTTCGGTAGGAGCGCTCGATAGTACAAGCAAGCGGCACACTTCTCAAATATCTTCCAGTATAGTCGATTATGAGGATAACGTCAACAGAGATAATCTTGTAGTCGTAGATTTCAAGCCATTCTTTGAATCTGCTCAAAAAAGCGAGTTTGGGTTATTTTTGCAGCTCAAGGCTAGGCTGGAAGAGATGCTAAAGCAGCGCATTGCCGACGGCAAGGGAGACAGGATGCTCGTCTTTGCCGACGCTGCATGTACGCTGTCAGAGAATGGCGAGTTTGACGAGTGTGTGGCACTTGAAAGCTGGTGGCAGAACGCCTATTATGAATGGAGGAGCAACAACCAGAACATCACAGTAATCTGTCCACACCCAAGCAAGGTTCTAGATGTGCATTCAAAGGGCAGGATTGCGAACGTGCACAGCCTGATGATCCGTCTAAAACACTTCAAGTCTAGCCCTAAATCTGACGATACGTGCATTATTGCTAAACAGGGGAGGGTTCTCATTGCCGAATCCAATGCCGACATGAAATATCTGTACAGCCGCTATCTCGGTAAGATGAGGTTTGACGTGACAATTGTAGACAGCGATAGCGAGTGCCTCGATCGCGTCTTTAACGTAGGAGATGCTGGATTTGACATTGTTATTCTGGATGGCCACTTTGGTGAGGATTGGATAGAAACGATCAGAAAGATAAGAGAAAGGTGGCCTGACCAGAGAATCATCCTCACTACCACCTCACTAATAGAAAGAGACAAAAGCGAGCTAGGCGTGCAAGTCATAACAAAGCCTTTCAGCTTATCCAAACTATTGAAGTTGATTACTTCAAAAGCGATCAACTGATTTTAAGAAAAGCGCCGGGAGAGGGATTTGAACCCTCGGGACCCTCACGGGTCACAAGCTGGCCGGTTTGACACATTCCAGGCTTGCGCCCTACCGGGCTAGGCGACCCCGGCACTTACATCTTGGACAAGCCTGTCTGTATATTAATCATAAGCCGATAGGGACAGTAGGTTGTACAAGTTCAAGCTAAAACTACCTCTTCAATATCAAATCTGTCATACTGCAATCAATGTTGTCTAGCGGCAGGTTTGCTGCAATGGCGGGATTGAAAATCTTTTGTCAGGGATATTCCAACCCATGCTCAATTGGAAACGCGCGTACGCGCTTGCCAAAGGTAAGATAAAAATTGAGGAACGCAGCAACGATCGATGATTTTGTCTACCCAAGGGTTATCTGACAATTGCAAGGGCGGCAACCATGTTGACTGCAACGACTGCATGTGCAAGTGCCACATTCCGGGCACCATCGAAAACCTTGCAAAGAACATCGCCAAGCTGGATCGCAAGAGGCCCGGCATAGGCGAGACCCTCTAGCACTTTTTTACAGCTCGTCCGCGTTTTCAGTCTCTAGCCGGTCAAGGTCGACCTCTGTCGGTACCTTGACGCTGACCGCCTGTTCGCCCTTTGAGCGCCACGCCTTCGGGTATGTGTTGGGCTTCATGATGATGCGCTTGATGGCAAATGCTATCCCCCGGGCATTCTGCTCTATCTCCTCTTTTGTCATGGCAGCCTGACCCAGACCCACGATTTCGCCCTTGAGTGTATAGATTCCAACGAGCTCGCCCACCCTCATGTCCTCAGGCACTGCAACCACTCCCGGCACGGCCAGCGGAGCCCCGTGGCACAGCGCATCAACAGCAGTATCCCGCACGGTGACTCCCCTTATCCCTTCCAAACAGTGCTCTATTGGGATTATCAGTCGGCGCAGCTTTTCGTCATCCTTGGTTTCCTTGTAGCGCTGGAACGCATCTGCGAGGTCGTGTAGCCTGACCAGCCCGCCATTCTGCTCTGACAGGTTGCTCACCCTTGTCCTTCGGAGCTCCACCATAGTAGCCCCAGGTGACAGCACCTCGCCAATGTCATAGATTATCTTGCGTATGTACGTGCCGGCCTGGCAGAGGATCCGCATCAGCACCAACCGGTCATAAGTCTCCAGATGGTCAAACTCGTATACCGTCCTTACGCGGGTGACTCGCCGGACTGACGAGCGCTGGGGCGGGCGCTGGTATATCTCCCCAGTAAATTCACTCATCACGCGCTCTAGCCGGTCGTCTGAAACATGGGAGTGGAGACGCGCAAGGGCATAGTACTCCTTTGGTCCAAGCAGCAGTACAGAGAGCGCCTTGGTGCCTTCTCCGAGGCCGATTGGCAGGAGCCCTGTCGCACCGGGGTCAAGAGTGCCACTGTGGCCTGCCTTTTCAATTTCCAGTATGCGCTTTACCCACGCCACAACTTCGTGGCTTGTCGGGCCGGCGGGCTTGTCCACCAGTACCAGCCCGTAATACAACAACGATTCAATCGGCCTTTTGTCAGGGTAGTGGCCGTAATTGTCGTTGGTTACGTCGTCGTCCACCCTTACAAGGTTCTCCAGCTGTGGCAGGTTCAAAGGCTATCCACCTATGTGCCGCCTTACTATTAATTTGGATATCTCTATCAGCGAAGCAAGCGGGAGCCTGTCAGTGTTGAGCACATAATCAAAGACCGTCAGATCCTCCCCAAAGCGAAAGCCGTATAGCTTGTAATAGATCTTTTTATTCTCATCGTCTCTCAGAGCGATTATCTTTTTCGCCTCCGCAAAACTGATGTTGTCGCGGTTTGCCATCCTTTTTGCCCTGTTGTCCGATGAGCCTCGCAACCATAGCTTTATCACCGATTCCTCCTTTACAAGCCAAGGCAGAGTATAGCTGGTAATGACCGCTCCGCCCTTCCTCACTATCTCGCCCAGCTTTTTATCCACATTTTTGTCAAATGAAGGGTCCGACTTGCGTTCCTGCATAAACTTTTTGGCTTCATCGGTGTCCCACCAGTCATCTCTGGCCGTAATGTAGCCCTTCTCAGCTGCAAGCATTTTTAGTATGTCGCCCCCATTGTACATGACAAGACTGAACTCTTCTGCGAGCCTGCTTGCTATCGTGGTCTTGCCAACGGCGGGCCAACCAGAAATGACTATGCTGAATTTGTTGTCCGCCAATTCTAGGTCATGCTCGGCATACTGGTCTTGGTTACCTTGGATATGATGCCGCTAAAGCCAAACGAGCTGATCAGGAACCAGCCCCAAAGATACATGTTACCAGGCACCCTACAGGGTCCCGAGAGAAGGACGTTTCCGTTTTCATCGGTTGCTGTCGTGCCATCTTCATTGAGCTTTGGAGTCATGTCTGTCTGCACGTTTTCGTCGCTGCAGCTTATCCACGGGAGATATATCGGCGACATTGATACCGTCCCTCCAAATATCGCTGGGAATACCAGTATCCAGATCATGAAAGACGGTATCATGTAAATGAACATCGGGCGCATCTGTTGCTGCTGCATCTCTAGCGCCATCTTGTTGACATATGCCTGCTTCTTTTTCAGCTCCTCGATCCGGGCCTTGTCCTGTTTTTTGATCGCGTCGGTGTACTGCTTGCGCCATTCAGTCGTCTCCTTCATGACCCGGTTCATCTTTTCAATGTCCGTGGTCTTTTTACGGAGCATCGCAAACCCAAAGTTCATGCCGACAGAGATCAATAGTGCGACGATTGTTGCAGACAGCAGGTCCGGGAATATCGGATGCTGGGTATACTGTGGGGTTAGCGGCCACTGCATCAGCAGATCCAGCAGGTTCATGCTTCATCTCCTGCAAGTATCTTTGCTATATTTGCTGCCGCTTTGTCCACACCGCCGTCGCTGTTCATGATTATCGCAAAGGGGGCACCTGTCAGGATAGAGCACGACGCCACCATCACCCTCGAAATGTCGAGCTCCTTTTGGATGTCATCCGCAGAGGCAATGTCGCGCTGACGAGTCTGATCAGTCTTGCGCCGATCCGCGATTTCCTTTGCTTCTGCTGCCACCATCACCAAGTTGGTCGGCTTCATTATGTTCAATAGCCTCATGGGCAGTCCAGGGTAGTATCCTTCGCCCGTATTTATAAAAAGGTGGGTATCAACGAGAACGATGTCGTCTCTCATATCAGCAATCCGCTGCGCCGCCATCTCCTGCAGACGACGCTGATCCTCTACCGGCATCTTGCGCATCTCGTCCCTGCTCTTGAGCCCCATTTTCTTGGCTTCTTCGAACATGACCGTGCCAAAAACTACGACTGTTGTTTTGCGCTTTTGGTTGAGCATCTCTGCTGCGCGGGTAATGACAGTAGTCTTACCCACGCCAGGGATGCCTACGATTATGGCACGTTTACTGTTTTCTGCCAAGTAGAGCCGCCAGGCCGGGCATGTATGTGTCTACCTGCTCTTTGACCAGCGTCTGGTAATAGCTGACCATGATGTTTACCATAAGCAAAATGCCAGTTCCGGTACCAAGGACTCCGAGCACATCGGAAATGCCAGCAAGGAGCCCGATTATCATTCCGGAAAGCAGTGTAAGCGATGGAATGTACCTATTGAGCAGGGTCTCGACGGATCCTTCAGAGCGCCTGAAACCCGGCACCTGTACGTCGGCGTCTAGCAGGTTGCGCGCGGCGGTCCTTGCAGATAGTCCTCCAAGCTCAACCCACAGCCTTGAAAAGACTGTTACGATGCCGGTCAGGAATATCACATATACAAAGGCCCTCAGCGGGTCGGCTGCTGCCACATCGAGCCCTCTTGGAGCAGTAATGTAGTATAGTATACCACCTGTTGGTGTCGCCTGCCCACCCTGTGAAGCGGGATCAAATTGAGCGAGCCAGTTGAATGCGGGGTTTGTGTTGTTTGGGTTATAGTTGGCCCAAAGCATTTGACCCATAAACACTGCATTGGCGAGGAGCGCAGATGCAAGTATCACAGGTATAACGGAAGTGTAGAGTAGCTTGATCGGATAGACTGCAGTAAAGCCTCTGTATTTTGTAGATACTATGGGAACGTCGACATGTATGCCCTCGATATACACGAGCACGAGTATAACTGCAATAGTCAGTGCAAGCACAAAGAGGCTTGGCAGCTGCCCTATACGGAATATCGCGTCGCCACCGTTTCCGTTGATTAGTGCATCAATGGTAAATGGGAATATGCCCACCGGGCCATCATCTGCAGGTACGACGCTGAACACGCTCCACAGTATCGTCTGTGCAATACCTGCCATGATGAACAAACTGAGGCCGGAGCCGACACCCCATCCTTTCTGAATCATCTCGTCCATCAGCATGACGATGACGCTGGCGCCGATGAGCTGTGCAATGACAACATAGATAGCCGCCGGCGCCTCGTCCGCAGTCAGCGGGCCATATACGCTAAAGCCGTAAAGCCCACCCTCTGCCACTATTACTATTATCGTGACTATCTTGGTAGCCGAAGTAAAGAGAGACCGGTCGTCTGGGTTCTTGAAGTCTAGCCTGATGAGATCCGAGCCCTTGAGCAACTGCATCAATAGCCCTGCTGTGACTATGGGTCCGATACCTAGCTCCATTAGTGTTCCTTGTTGCGCCGCAAAGATTACACGTGCAAAAGCTAGAAAGTCAAAACGGGGATCGTCAGTTACACCGTAGAGCGGTATTTGCCCCATGATGAGGTATGCAAAAAGTGCAATGCCAGTCCATACGAATTTTTCTGTTAGCGAAATC
The DNA here is from genome assembly GCA_040255975.1 of Nitrosopumilales archaeon. Lineage (GTDB taxonomy): Archaea > Thermoproteota > Nitrososphaeria > Nitrososphaerales > Nitrososphaeraceae > Nitrososphaera. Next base: position 4,156 of record JBDZWB010000037.1, on the reverse strand, counting down.
TTCTTTTTTGGTTTTGGGACCTGAGGAACATAGGCAGATGCGGCCTTGATGAACCGCCTTAGCCCGTGCTCACTTGTCGTCGTGCTGCTCATCTGTTATAACCTCGCCACCTGCAGCCTCGATCTTGCTTTTCGCACTTTCGGACACCTTAGCTACCTTGATCGCATAAGCCCCGCTGATAGAGCCTCCGCCCAGCAGCTTGTCGTAGCCCAGCGAGGTTAGATCGAGGACAACCTTCCCCTTTTCGTCGGCCTTGCCGTGCTTTGCAAAGACGGTATCAAGGTCGCGTACGTTTATCCATCTCTGGACGAGGTTGCGGTTAAAGGAGTTGAAAGGATCGTGACCAAAGTGGTCAGGTTCCTCGATGACTGTGCGCATGAAAAAGTGTTTGTGCTTTCCGGCGCCGCCGATGCCGCCCCTGCTGCCGGCCTGCCTATGCTGGCCTATCTGGCCCCAGCCACAATACCTGCTGCCGCGCTGTCTTCTGCTTTTTCTAAATCTAGTAGCCATAAATCATCACCGGGCTGGAATTAGCTATCACGTTCACCTGCACCTTAATTAAGTCTTGCTGCACTTAGAGCATCCTCTTTACAATCTCGACGAGCTCGCCGTCTTCACCTAGGACTCCGTCTTGCGCGTACTGGGTCTTAGTCTTCCTCTTGAATCCGCCTCTTGGCGGGCTTAGTGCAAACCAAGGCTTGATTCCTTCGAGCTTGCTCATTGTGACCTTGTTCTCAGCTATAGCCGATGCAAGGTCGTCAAAGCTCTTGTAATCCTTCGGAATGTCGGATTTGGTTATTGGCTTGTAGCCTGCCTTTCTGCCGCGCTTTTCAAGCAATTCTTTAACAATGCTGGCGTCGGCCTTTGTCCAAGCGACCTCTTCCTTGACCGTCCTAAGCATGCCGAGATATTCGTTGTTCTCTGGCACTATAGTTGCGCGGAAGCGCTTGTCGAGGTTTAGACCGTCAAGCGTTGTTTGAGCCCATTTCGGAATGTTTACCGTTCCCTTTATTCTGACTACGAGATATGCCATAGATCTCAACCTACACTGTATGTGCTCCGCAGAGCGTTGAAAATCGCCTTTGTAGTGGACGACATTGTGTTTGTCGACCCAAATGACTTTGTCCAAGAATCCTTCAATCCGGCTAGCTTCAGCAAGCTTTTGATATTCTCCCCTGCCACTATGCCAAGTCCTCTCGGTCCTGGAATAATTTCAATAGTGACGCTGCCTCCCTTGCCTCTTACCTTGAACGGGACAGAGTGTAGCTGGTTGCACTTGCATTCCCAGCTTCCGCAGCCCAGCTTTACAGGAATTACATTGAGAAAAGCAGCATTGGTTGCTTTGTCGATTGAAACCCTCATCTGTGAAGCCTTGCCTTTGCCTATGCCAAACCAGCCGGCCTCATTGCCTACCGCTACGAGAGCGTTAAAGCGCGTCATCTCGCCGGCGTCAGTCTGTTTCTGGACAATGCCGACGTGCACAACTTGGCTCTTCATGTCTGGCAAGAGATGCTTGACGATTTCAGCTTCCTGTATTCTCATACCATTCTCATAAATCTGGTCCATCGAGGTTATTTTGCCTGCCAGTACCATGCTTCCCAGCGTGGTCCTAGGCTTCCATTCTACCTGCTGTTGTTGACTCGGTGCGTAGCGACTCATTTCTTCTTGCTCTTGCCTCCCTTAGCGTCCTTCTTCTTTTGCTTCCCTTTTTCTTCTTTTGCTTCTTTCTTCTTCGGCTTTTCTTCCTTCTTTTCCTTCGGGGCCTTCTTTTCTTCCTTAGCCGGCGCTTCTTTCTTCTTATCCTTTACTGGAGCCGGCGCTTCCTCTTCCTTGGCGGGAGCCTTCTTGGCTGCCGGCTTTTCTACCGGTTTGCCAGAGAGCTTACCCTTTATCTCCTCAAAATGTGATGGGTAATCTTCTGGATTCAATCCATTCTTCAAAATTGCTGAAAAGCGCAAGTTGTATTCCTCCTTATTTTCTTTCAAGCTTTTTGCGTACTCAGCTATGTGTTGGCCGCTAATCCTTTCCTGTTCTGGAAGCGACTCCTCAGAAACGGGCATCGAGATTCCGCCGTCAACAATACCCTTCATGCATGCGGCCACTCTGGAAGTAAAGTGATCCTTGCCGATGTAAAGAACAGCGTTCTTGACCCCTTTCTCCAGCGCCTTCCTTGCAACAAGCATGCCTGTGAGATAGCACGCAGGTAGGTTGTTGTGCGCGCCTTTCCATCCTTGCTTTTCAAGCTCTCTACTATGGGCTGAGGCAACGACGATGTCACCGGTCGGTGTAGGCTTTAACACCTGTGCTGCAACGTTCTGATCGCTTACCTTGACGGTCACAAAAGAGTGCCTGCCGATCAGGATCGCGGCCCTTTTGCGATAATTCGTTTTATCATCCCTAATTCTTTTTAGTGTATGAACATAAGTCAACAGCAATCCACCATTTACGATTAGAGAAGCAACGAATGTAAAGCACTTATAAACGTTTTAGGATTCCCTCATTTCTTTGCCATTCTATTTGCAATCAAAGCGGCATATGCGCCGGCTCCGATGCCGTTGTCAATATTTACCACCGCAAGGCCAAGCGTGCAACTCTGGAGCATCGATGCCAGTGCAGCTATGCCATTTCCGCCAAAGCCATAACCTACAGAAGTCGGAACACCTATCACAGGCATGTCCACCATAGATGCCACTACTGAAGCGAGTGCGCCTTCCATACCTGCCACGACTACTATCGCCGCAACTTGTCGTGACGCCATTTCCTTGAGCGCAGGGAACAGCCGGTGTATGCCTGCAATCCCGATGTCATAGCTGGCTAAAGTGTCGCAGCCCATGGCTTTTGCCACAAGGCGTACTTCTTCGGCAACCCCGATATCGGAAGTGCCTGCAGCCATTATCCCGATGCTTGCACCAGTCATCTTTCTTCCAAACGACCTGTCAGAAGCAAGAAGCGTCGTGCTATTCTTGCCAGGTTCTACTATCATCCCCTTTTTCCGTAGCGCAGTCGCCACTTTCGACAGTTCGTTCTTCTTTATCCTGCTCACTACAACTTGACCATTACGCCGAATTACTGAAAGTGCGATCTTGATGATATCCTTGTACTCCTTGTTCTCTGCAAAGACTATTTCAGGCATGCCCTTTCGCATTTCTCTATGGACATCCAGCTTTGCGATGTCGCCGATCTTTTCGATCGCGTGGATAGAGATCTCTTTTTCTACTTCAGAGAGGCTCAGGGTGCCATTTGCAAATCTGTCAAGTATCGTATGCAGGTCCATCGATCAGTCAGCTATTCAACAAAAAGAGAATAAAAGGATTGTTTAAAGCGGGAGAGCCTTGACAGCTTCCTTTACGCTTGCAACGCCCTTGCTAAAGATATCCTGCTCAAAGCTGTCCAACTTTAGCTCAATTATGCGCTCTACGCCGCCTGCACCAATTACTGCCGGCACGCCAATGCACAAATCAGAGACCCCGTATTCACCTTCAAGCAATGCCGAAACCGGTATCACTAGCTTTTTGTCCTTGATTACGGATTCAACCATTGTTGCTACCGCGTTGCCTGGCGCGTATACTGTCGCACCCTTTAGCGCAATTACTTCTGCTGCGACTTTGCGGGTCTTTTCAAAGATCTCTGCCGCCTTGTCCTTTGAGATGAACTCGTGCAAGGGTATACCCCCTATCGATGAAAATCTTGTCAATGGAAGCATGTTTTCACCGTGTTCGCTTATCACCATTGCTTGTATGGAATCGCGCGAAATCTTTGTTGCATCTTGGATAAAGCTCTTGAACCTTGAAAGATCCAGCATGCCTCCCATCCCCATGACCTTGTTCTTTTTAGCTCCAATGGTCTTGAGCGCAAGATATGTCATCGGGTCGAGCGGGTTTGTGACTACAACAATAGTGGCGTCTTTTGCGTACGACGAAATTTTGGAGGCGACATCCTTGACAATTCCGGCGTTTATCTTGAGTAGGTCCATCCGGGTCATGCCCGGCTTTCTGCCCACGCCTGCCACGAGTATGACATAGTCAGAGTCCCGCATGTCTTCATAGTTGTTTGAGCCTCTTGCAACAGAGTCCGATCCCCTCTCTGACAGCTGGTGGTTTATGTCCATGGCTTCTCCTTGTGGGAGTCCCTGAACGATGTCTAGGAGCAATATGTC
>JBDZWB010000237.1:0-2721 GCA_040255975.1 Nitrosopumilales archaeon | reverse complement strand
GCAGATATCTTTCCTAGCTCTTGTACTAGATTCTTTTCTGTCTGTTCGGCCGCTTTAACAGCTTGGGAATGAATTATCTTTTTTTGCTGCAATAACAAAAAGAGAATTATTCCTATAGGGATATACATTAGGAAAGACAGCAAGAAGAACGGCTCTTCAGTTTCGGGCAATCTGACTATGCTATTAGTTAGCATCCCAACTTGGAAGACTGCCACAAGAATCATTACAGGAATTGTAAGTGCCCACACCATCAGCGTAAAATATTTTCCCATCGACGCGATGCCCTTAGTCGTTAGCCTAAGTCCAAAGATCACTAAAGCAATTCCCAAGAAGAATACGCTCAGTGCAGTATACGCGCCCTGAGTTGCCAGTTTGGTCGAGGACAAATTGATCTCGCTCAAAATCGCTGTCTCACGAGCCGTCATATTTTTTACTTCTGACAGATCAATACGGTCGTCTTGCAACTGTGTTTGTATTTCGTTCAGGATGGCTGTGGAATTTTCCTGAGCAAATGCATTTTTTGCAATGGTTGCGCTTACAGGAACGGTTGTAAGGAGCACAAGCATCATTACCAATATTGCTAGAGAAATAGTAGATCGTTTATGACCGACTGGAAGATGCATTTGAAGGGATCAATAACCGATTACATCTGCTAAATGTGTTCTCAGGTTTTGCTGCTGACCACAAATTCGTTCTTTGTGTCCTCTTGCAGATCATTTGGTCAAAAGGTCTTCAGAGTGCCCGCTTATTTCTTTTGACAAGGACCATCCTAAGACAATCCTTAATGCAACAATTACAGCCAACATAATCAGCTCATTTGTCGTTGGTACCAGGATTGTCTTCAAAATGTCACTGCCAACTTGAAAATCAAGCGCCAGGAGCAGGGCTCCTGCTAGGCGAAACCTAATGCTCTCTCCTTTTTGGCCTTGTTGTCCCCTGCCTAACGTCTTCACATAGCCGATTATTGCAATTACAACAGATGTTCCAATGATAAATCCAGATGCAACATCTATCCCAAAGACGACATACTCGATAACTGGTCCTATGATTTGCTCCAGAGGCGATCCGGCAGATGTCTCAAGATTGCCTTCTTCGGACAAATCAGAAGCATCTGATTGGAGTCAAAGAAGGGTTAATGCGTTGAGCATGATTGAAGCATAAGTAATTAAGGTGGAGGCTGGTCAGACAAGTTTCTCATAGGACAAATTATGTGATACGTTGGGAATATCCTATGCAGTACTCTTATGAAGTCATGCTCCAAGAGGAGCGAGTAGCAGCCTGAATACTGCGCCTTTGCTCAATAACAGAATCAGCAGTGAGAAATTCGACGATATCTTTTGCTGCATCTATAATAGTCTGTCTGCTCTCCTTGACCGGTATTATGCGCTCCATTTTCTTGACAAACGCTTCATAGGCGTTGAGGAGTTCGTCTTTGCTCGCTTTGTATAACACTTCTGCCGTTATCATATTGCGCATTCTTGTCATTGCCTCTTCGCCTTCTTTTGCCGATACCGTGCCGTCAGAAATGAGATCCTCCAGGACAAACAAGATTTTCATCCTATTGAGCGAGATCTTGGCGTCGCCCTCCCCATCCAATATTAGACTTCTTAGCGAGGATCGGGTAAAGTCAGTGGTCTTGCCATATATAGCGCCTGAACTCTCGCGCCTGTCTATGCGCCAAACTTTTGATGTATTTGTCCGGCCGTCTATGATATCCCTGTATGTTGCGTACTTGAACGAGCCGCCGACGCGTGCGATGCTTTTTGCCTCCATTTTCAGAATTTCTTCGATTTGATCTGATAGTCCGTTTGCCTTTGCGAGATCAACGAGCTTTCGGGCCAGATTTACATAGTCCGTCCTGAGGTATGCCACCAATTCATCAAATCCAGTTCTATCGTGGAACAGTATGTCATTCTCCCTATTGTCAACAGAGTCTTTATCCGCAGGGATGTCCCTAGCCATAGAGGGGTGCAAGTTGACGATGTATGCCTCAAGCTCTGGAATTTCTATAAAGTTCTTCGACTTGGCCTGTTTGCTCTTTTTCTTGTAAAACTCAAGCCAATACTTTCTGTGGGCCATCAATAGTTCGCGCAGCGGCGTGTTGCTCAAGTAGCCGCCATCCCAGAGTTCGCGCTTGCTCTTGGTGATCGCATCGTCAACAGTTGGGTGGTTTAGTGAATACTTACCAAGGGCGCTAGCAAGCACATGTTCAGATCTGATACCATCGTAAAAGACTACGTGCGGGTCTTCAACTGTGCCATATTCAGAGTACCACATACCGTTCTCTTTTTGCTCCGCAGCTTCAGTAGCCTTGGTACTGCTGCTGTCTTCAAATGCAGGATGTAGCTTTTGATAGCTGTCAAATACAACTGCTGTTGTATAGTTCTGCACGTCCACGCTTGTCAGGAGGAGCCTCGGTTGCCCTCTTTCAAAACTTGTCTTTATCGGAAAATCCACAAAACCTGACAGGTATTCTCTCAGCGGCTCGTAGTCATACTTCCACCAAGGCAAGAAATCTGTAAATGGATTGAAGTACTTGGAGCCCCACTGCGGGACAGGCCTGTACATATGTGGAACGCCTAGAGTTGTAAAGGAAAATTCGAAGATGGACCAGAACCTTCTGGCTGTTTCTGCGTCGGCAATGCCGGGATTGATTGAGTGGAGATAGTCCCACCATTTGGCCAAAGCGGGATTTCCCCCTATCAGCGCGTCTGCAAATGT
>JBDZWB010000036.1:0-10330 GCA_040255975.1 Nitrosopumilales archaeon | reverse complement strand
AACGATCACTCAAATCCCCCTCTATTTTTTGACAGAAATTAACTATTTTGATTTTGGTCTAATTGTTCAATTGGGCGTTATTCTTGTCACGTTATAGCCATAATCTCTCTCTACAATCCGTGTGGCTAGTGATGATCCTGCATGGTAGTTAGACCATAGTTCTCTTTTTCAACCAGATCATCACTTTCCTGTGGCTCCGCCCAGCCTGCTCAGGCCAAAGGTCAGCATTCGCAAGTTCGATGGGAGCGAAACGTACTACGAGTATGACAGCTATGCGCCGCCAAGTTCCGGCGCGCGTGTCATTGCAGTCGACGTGGAGGATCGCCAGCTTGTAGCCGCCCCATTCAGGATCACCATTGAAGACCACGGCGGGGCACTTGATGCAGGCGTGGGCAACGGAAACAAGGTGACAGTCTCTATCGGATCAACTCAGGCGGGACTTGTACCGTTTGTCACCGGGTATGTGCGCCTTGTTGAGGTGGCCCGCGCGGACACGGACATCAAGGAAATTACTCTACACGGCTACAGTTCTCTGATAAGACTCGACGAGCGGATAGGCAACTTTTACCGGATAGCTGACCGAGCCGGCAACGGTGAAGATCCTGATCCCGGCGACGAAAAGATGAAGTGCAGCGAGATATTCAAGGACATCTTTGAGGACACCGATCATTTGCCGATAGGGATTCCGCAGGAGCCGTTCACTACCGGAGGAGTGCAGGACATCTCGGAAAGGCTGGCGTCGATAAAGGAGCCTTTTGTGGAGTGGAAGCAGATTGCAGACAGAATCGCCGAGGCGTCCGGCACCACCTATGGCATCGGGCCCGACGACATCGCGTTCCTGCGCTACCCCACACTTGCCCACTCGGGCATAACCATCAGGGACGCCGGCAACCCGGATGCAGCAAACCCCGACGCAACAACTGGATACTTTGTCGGCCCGTGGAGCTACACCGATTCCATCAAAAAGAGCGACGGATTTGCGAACCGGCTGTATGGGCGCGGGGGGACCCAGCTCCACCTATTCGTCGACAGGTTCACAGACAATGCGTCCATCGAATGCCACTCTGCCGACAGGGCCGTCCAGTTTACTCCAGACGCGCCCCGCCTTGACAGCATCTCGCTCTTATTGAGCAGGGCAGGCACGACGCTGCCAAGCGACGTCGCAGGCGAAGTCAGGCTCGACCATGACAATACCCCCGATGGCGACATAATCGGGTCGTTCAGCATATTCAAAGACCTCATCGGATCGTCGGCCGCCACCGCGGTGAACCGAATCAACATCTCGATGCACGGCAGCCGCATCCAGGTGGACAAGAAGCACTGGATCATCCTAAAGAAAATGGGCGACGCCGGCAACCATGTACGATGGCACCACGACAACGGGACTGCCGGCGTCAACGCCGCCAGGTCCGGCTCCACATGGGCAGTCAGCGAAGACAGCTATATCCTGACCCACAGGGCCTACTGCAGCAGGAGGGTGCTGACAGAGGCATCTGACCAAAAGTCAATCGACAGATACGGCGTTACTGAAGCCGTCGTGGACGCGCCTTGGATAATCGAAGGCCAGACGATGGATTCCTACCTGACTGCGATATTGCAGTATTCGGCGCTCCAGCACCGCACCTTTGAAGTCAGGAGGATACACGCGCCCACGACCCTGCTGAGCGCAGGCAAGCTGGTCCGGCTGGTGGACGCCAAGTCAGGCATAAACGCGGATGCAGAAGTCCTGATGTCGAGATACAGGTTCAGGGCTGAGGACGGCGGCCTCGGGACAAGGTTTGCAGAGGTGCAGCTGCAGACCTATGTCAGATGATTACCTATGCAACTTCAGCTGGCGGGCCTGCATTTGAAGAGTCCGGGCACGCCTGAATGTGCTGGATCAGAGCTTCATCACGTAGAGGGAAACTGCCAAGCCTCTCGCCACTGCAAACGAATATCGAGCGTTCTGGATAGCCCGTGTCTAGGTCAAATCTCACATCCAGATATGTTACATCGGGCTGAGGGTCTTCACAGGATATTCCTACCATCCGCTCACATTTCCCTCCTACGTGATAGAGAACTGCAACATGAAAGTCGGTATCGATAAGCGTACGCGGGTTTTCATACTTTTCAAGAAACACCTTTACTTCTGGCAAGTCTGCAGTTCTTGCTATCAGTTCGCGCTCTGGAACACTATCTAATACTTGGTGGATTCTCCAGAAAGTGTACTGCATGCCCATTACCGGTACGCCCGCAATCCAGAAAAAGAATCCCGCAACGGCAACTACAGGAATAATCAGGATTATGATTATGAGCTTGCTCACCATGCCAGATATGTGCATAGACTATGTCATTGGAAACATTTAAGGCAGCTCTGCCATCCTGCGATTGCAACGCCGCTGCAAAAAGCACTTCCCCAGTTGTTTTGCCGGATAATAATTCTCAATTGCATGATTGGTAATATAGCAACCACATGCCCGCCAGCTTGAACTATCTTGACATCAACCGCGTTGCGCTGTTTGCAAGGTCTGATCAGGATTATTTAAGGCGCCAGCTCCGCCATGACAGGTTCGACAGTTTCAATGAAAGGCTTGACCGGTCGCTCAACGACCAGACTGCGTTCGACGACACTGCCAAGAGGCATCTAGAACCTATTGAAGTCAGGAGGAAGGTAGACCTCGTGGTCACGGTTGGCCTGCAGCGCCTGGCAAAGCTGGTCACCGGCAAGACCACGAATTCCTTCACGCACATAGCATGCGGCACCGGGACAAACGCCGAGAACGCCGGCGACACGGCGCTGCAAACAGAGGTCAGAAGGATTGCGGCAACAGACCGCTTTGACTCGGGCACTGCGATAAAGTTCTCGGGGTTCTTTGACTCGGCCACCGCGACGGGCAGCTACTCCGAGTTTGGGATTTTTGACGCTGCTTCTGGCGGCAACATGTTTTCAAGGACGGTGTTCACGCCGGCCATTTCACACACCCAGAACGACACGGTTTTCTCGCTGACGCAGGTAGTCAGCCAGGCCAGTTCCTGAGGTGATGGGATATGAGTTTCAGGCAACTCCGCAAGCTGCCGGGTCTGGACGGCATCGTCAAGGACCTGGCAGAAAAACTGCAGCGAGCACAGGCCGACCAAGGGGTCGAGGACGTAACGCTGTTCCGTCAGAACAGGGTTGACTATGACGCGATTTTGCTCACAGACGCCGGCAGCCAAACGGTAAACGGCGACAGGACAGACACCGATCTAATATCCTACAGCGACGCAGAAGCCATCCTGCTGCTGCAGCAGGACGGGCTGTTTGCGGTAGCCATGAACGGCGACGGCTCGGATCAGTCGCAGCCGATCGTCGTCGATTTCTGGACGGTGGGATGAGTGGGCAGCGGAGGCGGGCGCTGGGACCCAGGTGACGTAGGAACTTCGTCGCGCATGAACCAGAAGGACTGGCTGGTTGACACCGGCGCAAACATTGCGGCCTTTGCTTCTCCTCAGGCCGGAATGCACGCATATTGCACGGCGTCCGGATCGGGCTTTGTCGCTGGACAGGAGTATTATCATGACGGCAGCTCGTGGAAGCAGAGAGCGGCCCCAGCTGATGCACTTGTCTACCCCTACAGCACGACACTGTCGGACTATTTGGTTCTTGGATCTGTGTTCAGCGATGATTTTTCAAGCTATGCAACTCAAGGTGCGGCAGATGCTGTATGGGTTCCGGCAGACACGGCAAAGATGCGTGTCAACATAACGAATGACAACATTAACGCAATTTTTGTTGCAGATAATAGTAATGATGCTATTTTTCACGACATAGGTAGATCAATATCAGATACGCAATGGAAGTTACGCTTGAAGATACGATGGTCGGCAAAAACAACTAGCAATTCTGCCACTTTCGTATTATCAGACAGCTCTGGAGCGTCAAATACTATTCAAGATGCAATAGGAATATTGATCATCTATGATGCTAGCATAAAGCAATATGGCAGTGTTGATGTTGACGGTGGCGCATTGCCAATGACTGGGTTTGATAGTGCAGTCAACTTCGACCCAACCTTATCAGTTGACTATTTCTTTGAAATTGAAAGAACATCTGCGACATCCTATGTTGTACGACGTTATAGTGATTCCACGTATACTACAGTATCAGATAGTGCTGTAGGTACATGTGCAGCAACTTGCACGGGATTGCGTTTTATCAAGATCGCTAACAGAATAGCAAACATCTCGGGTGGACAGACAGTAACTGTTGATGATCTTATTCTGTTTGAGGGCGGAAACGTTACGCATATCGCTAGTTCTACGAATGGTACTAATACGCCTGCTAAAGTTAATGATAATGATACAACTTCTAGATGGGAAAGCCATTCCGAGATTAATCCTTGGTTACGTCTCGAGATTTCTGCAGCGAGCGACAAAGAACCTGCAGCAATTGCACTTTATCCCCACACCAATACGACAGTCACGCAGATTAAAATTCAGATTTCATCAGATGGCACAAATTGGACTGATAAACGGCTGATCAGTGTGTCAGCCCTTAGTATCGGCGAATGGAATTACATTCGGTTTAACAGAGGATTAGAATACATACGCTATATCAGAATTTACGGGAACGATATCAGCGCAAAGGTTCTAGCAATATCAGAAGTTCGAGTACTTTTGCCGACAGAGTTGCAGTGGAACAGGAGACATGGTCATCAACTAATCCCCGAAACAGATGCAGCTATACCAATAGATGCCTAATGTAGAGAGATAATGGAGTGCATGAGCTACTTTTATTTAATGCAACAGAAATTCGATTCATCGTGCTGGACAAGCTCAAGAAAAGGGTGAAAGAGACGCTTGAGGGGCGCGACCCCGCGCACGACTTCCAGCACATAATGCGAGTATACAGAAACGCCGAGCTGATCGGGAAAAAGGAAGGCGCCGACATGGACATCCTGCTCCCGGCGGTGCTGCTGCACGACCTGGTGGTGTATCCAAAGGGGAGCGCCAAGACTTCAAAGTCGGCAGACGACAGCGCCGACCTTGCGGAAAAGTGGCTGTGCGGCTACGGCTACCCGCAGGACAAGATCGACAGGATATCCTACTGCATAAGGACCCACAGCTATTCAAAGAGGCTCGTCCCCTCGACCCTTGAGGGCAGGATACTGCAGGACGCAGACAGGCTCGACGCCCTCGGTGCGATAGGCATTGCCCGGACGTTCAGCGTCGGGGGGCTTGAAAAGAGGTCGTTCTACAACCCTGCCGACCCGTTCTGGAAGACCGGGAGGGAGCTGAACGACAGGGAGTGGACGCTTGACCACTTTCAGAAAAAGCTGTTCAGGCTAAAGAAATCGATGCACACGAAAACCGCCCGGGAAATCGCCAAGGAGCGATCCAGGTTCATGGAATCGTTCATCAGGCAGATGAAAAAAGAGATCTACTAGCTGTAATCGACATAGTACTTGTAGCGCTTTTCCACTTCCTTGTTTTCGCCGGCGAGCACGTTGGCGATTTCTTTTTCAAGGCTCGCTCTTGCATGATCCCGGAACTGGTCTGCCGCCGGCGTCTGCGGGAAGGTCGAAAGCGTGTGCTCAAGGTGCTTCATGAACTCTGCCACCTTTGCCCTGAACTCCTCCTTTGTCGGGCGCTTGTTTCCCATTATCTTGAACCACGAAGTCGCGCACGCGGTGGAGTATATCTTGGCAAGGTCCTCCACCAGCCTGTCCATTTCGAAATAATCAGGCATAGGGATAATTTCCAATCCGAAGTATATAATCTGCACAATAATATCTGTTCGCTGCGTCCATGCGGAAAAATTTTAAGTCATGAGCAAAACCTATTGCTGCCAGATAGCCGGATGTTTGCGAAAATTTCAGTCATGGTGATGATAATATTTGTCCTCCTTGTAGCGGCAGCTGCTGCCGCCCTGCCGCATGCCAGCGCGCAGGTTCCGGCATTCCTACCCTCGGTGAAGGATCCCGATTTTGTCGTCGAGGAATACATCCCGCACCTGCAGCATCCGACAAGCATCGCGTTCGTCGATGACGAGACGCTCCTCATCCTGCACAAGAACGACGGCACAGTCCGCGTAGCAAGAAACGGGGTTCTCGACAGCCGCCCGGCTCTTGACGTGAGCGTCGCAAACGCGGGAGAGCAGGGCATGCTGGGAATAGCGGTCAAGGGCAGCACGGTCTACCTCTACTTCAGCGAGTCTTCTTCAACCGACGGCGGGGAGGCGGTTAGCAAGCGCGTCTACAAGTACACCTGGAACGGGCGGGAACTTGTCGATCCTGTGCTCGTCAAGGACCTGCCGGCAACCCGGCCCTACCACAACGGAGGCGCGATGGCAGTGGCGCCGGACGGCACGGTCTACCTAGTCGTCGGCGACACGGGCAGGTACGGATTGCTGCAGAACATCATAGGTGGAGAGCTCTTTCCCGACACCAGCGTCATAATGCCAGTCGAGCCGGAAGGGCCGTACTATGCGATTGGCATCAGGAACAGCTTTGGAATGGCTTTTGACCCGGTGACGGGCAGGATGTGGATCACCGAGAACGGAAACGCCGACTATGACGAGGTGAACCTTGTGGAGCCGGGGTTCAACAGCGGCTGGAACCAGGCGATGGGCCCGGCGACTGAAGACCAAGTTGCAAAAATGGTCGTCGACTATGGAGGAAATTATTCGTACGCCGATCCCAAGTTCAGCTGGCAGCGGACCGTGGCGCCAGCAGGCCTGACGTTTGTCGACCCGCACTCTGGCTCGCTGTCAAGGTACGGCGACAGCCTGTTTGTAGGCGACTGCAATTTCGGCAACATCTACAGGTTTGAACTGAACGAGGAGAGGGACGGATTTGTAATTAGAGATCCACGGCTCGCAGACAGAGTCGCAAACACTGATGAACCCACATCCGAGATAGTGTTTGGCGAGAGGTTTGGCTGCGTGACTGACCTAGATGTTGGACCAGACGGGCTGCTGTACGTGACCACATACTCCCCGTTTACCACCAGCGCGATATACCGGCTGGTTCCAAAATCAGATGCCGGCGACAACATGCAGATCCTATTCATCGCCGCCACAGCGGCCGGCGCGGGAATTGCAGGGGCGCTTGCCTACAAGAAGAGATCTCGCAGGAAAAGGGCCTAGCGGAATTGATAGCCCGTCTCGATGCATATTATTATCCGTAACAATTTTGCACAAGATTAATAGTCGCCAGAGCATGTTCAAAGGCTAACCATGAAAGGCTGCGTGTTGTGGCTTACAGGGCTCCCGTCCGCGGGGAAATCGACCATTTCAAAGATAATCCATGACAGGCTAAAGACCAATGGCATCAGGGTCGAGCTACTGGACGGCGACGAGGTCCGGAAAAACCTGAGCCCGGATCTCGGCTTTTCAAAGGCCGACAGGGAAACGCATGCAAAGAGGGTGGCCTACGTTAGCAAGCTCTTGTCAAGGAACGGGGTGATCGCGATCGTCGCGCTGATCTCGCCCTACAGGTCATTCAGGGAAGCCGCAAGAAACTCGATAGGCGACGACTTTGTCGAGGTGTTTGTGAACGCCCCTATCGAGGAATGCATAAGGCGCGACGTCAAGGGGCTCTACAGGAAGGCGCTTGCAGGCGAGATAAAGGACATGACCGGCGTCCAGGATGCGTACGAAGAGCCGGCAAACCCCGAGGTCACGATACATTCCGACAGGGTCACACCCGAAGAGGCTGCAGATTCCATAATAGGCAAGCTGCACGAACTTGGGTACCTGGATCAAAAGTTTATTTCCGCAGAAGCTTGAACGCGTGGTTTCCGCTGCCCGTCCTGAAGTAGTGCATTATCCAGAGCATCGCAAGCGGCTCCAGCAGGCGAGACCCATCTATCCCTCCGATGTCGACGCTCTCCCACCCAAAAGAGTCCAGGATTTCTCCCACTGCCTTTTTTGCGCCCTCGTCGTTGCCGCAAATGAACATCGTCGGCGGCCCTCCGGGGAAATCCGGCTTGAACATGTGCGGATTGCCCACGATGTTAAAGGCCTTGACGACCCGGGCATCAGGGAGTAGGCGCTGCACGGTTTCGCCGCCCGAATCGTCCCGTCCCAGCGCAAGCCGAGGCGGCACGCCCTTTGAAAAGTCAAGCGGGTTTGTGACGTCGACTACCACCTTGCCGGCGAAATTTCCGGCGCCTGCCATCTTTATGGCTGCCGGCGTCCCTTCCCAGAAAGTTGCAAGTACAACCATTTCTCCAAACGACGCCGCGTCTGAAAAGCTGCCTACAGACACCTTGTCTGCATTTTTTGCAGCCCACTGCGCGATTTTTTCCGGGCTGCGCGAACCTACCTTGACCGTGTGCCCGGTCGCGGCAAAACCCTCTGCAAGCTTTTGCCCGACATCTCCGGATCCAAGAATGCCAATTTTCATATCTTTGCATAGTAGTAATCGCTGAATTAAAAGTTGAGGATGATGAAGGCACATCCCCTTGGGGAGTAACGCCTTTTTTATGTCACCTGCCTAAACGCGCCTGTGAATAAGGTAGCTCCACCACAAAAAAGAAGTCCGCATCGCAAATATAAGGAGAAGTCAACGTGCAGGTAGAAGAGAAAGATTCCTTATGAGCACAGCGTTCCCGCCCCGGGCAGGAATGCGTGAATGGATTGGGCTTGGCGTGCTTGCCCTCGCATGCATTCTGTATTCAATGGACCTGACTGTTCTGCATCTGGCGGTGCCTCACATTAGCGCCGACCTGAAGCCGACCAGCTCCCAGCTACTCTGGATTATAGACATCTATGGGTTCTTTGTCGCCGGGTCGCTTATCACCATGGGCACGCTGGGCGACAGGATTGGACGACGACGCCTCCTGCTGATCGGTGCCATAGCCTTTGGCATCACCTCGGTGTTTGCGGCCTTTTCGACCAGCGCAGAGATGCTCATTGTTGCCCGGGCGCTCCTTGGAATCGCCGGCGCAACCATAGCGCCTTCCACACTGTCATTGATTCGCAACATGTTCCACAACCCGAATCAGCGCACGCTGGCAATCGGCGTGTGGATATCCAGCTTTTCTGCCGGCGCCGCCATCGGCCCGCTCCTTGGAGGAGTGCTGCTAGAGTATTTCTGGTGGGGCTCGGTTTTCCTGCTGGCAGTCCCGGTGATGGCGGTGCTTTTGGTCCTGGGCCCGATTCTCCTGCCAGAGTTCAAGGATCCCAGATCCCGCCGGCTTGATCTCGTCAGTGTTGCCCTGTCGCTTGCAGCCATACTTTCCGCGATTTACGGGGTAAAGCAGATCGCCCAGGACGGCATGGGGCTGCAGCCGGTCCTGTTCATCGTGGCAGGCCTTGCACTGGGCGCCGTCTTTTTGCGCAGGCAGAGGAGGATAGCATACCCGCTGATTGACCTCCAGCTGTTCAAAAAGCCCGCCTTCAGCACTTCCCTTGTCACCTTTGTGCTTGGCGTTTTTGTCGCGTTCGGAGTCTTTGTCTTTATCGCGCAGTACCTGCAGCTCGTGATCGGGCTGACGCCGCTTGAGGCGGGCCTGTGGATGCTGCCCGGGGCCCTTGCATTTGTGGCCGGATCCATCGTGACCCCCGCAATGGTGCGTAGGATCCGCCCGGCGCTGGTGATCGCCGGCGGCCTTGCACTTGCGGCAGCAGGCTTTGGCATGCTCGCCCAGATCGACGAGGGCACTTCCTTTGCAGTCATTGCCACGGGTCTGGCCATATCCTCGTTTGGCCTTGCTCCGGTTTTCACGCTGGCTACTGACCTTGTCGTCGGGTCCGCCCCGCCCGAGCGCGCCGGATCCGCGTCGGCGATCTCGGAGACAAGCGCAGAGCTTGGCGGAGCGCTTGGCATAGCAATCCTTGGCAGCATCGGAGCAGCCATATACCGAACGGAATTGGCCAGGACCATGCCGGCAGGCATTCCGCCCGAAGTGCAGGAAGTCGCGCGAGATACGCTGGGCGGAGCCGTGGGTGTTGCGGCGCAGCTCCCCGGAGATCTAGGCTCCCTGCTTCTTGACGCTGCGCATGCGGCCTTTTTGCAGGGCTTGCATCTGACCATACTTATCAGCGTCGCAGTCTCGGGGCTTGCAGCCGCGCTGGTCTTTTTCTCGCTGCGAAAAGTGAAAGAAGTGGATTCAGGGCAGCATGAAAAAGAAAATAATCTTGCAAGCGACGGATCACCTGACGATCTTGACAAGACTCGCCACACTTCTTCTTCCACCTAAAAGAAGTCAGGTCATCATCAAAACCGGCAAAATGAAAGAAGAAAGGATTTGTGTCGGAGGGGCTACTACCAGTATTTCGCCTTTATCTTTTCAATGACGCGCTCGTGCTCCCATCCAGCGGCACGCGCGCCCAGGAAAGAAACCGCGCATCCAGCGCGGGACGGAT
>JBDZWB010000035.1:0-10348 GCA_040255975.1 Nitrosopumilales archaeon | reverse complement strand
CTACAACAACTACAGATTCTCCAACGGCGGCACCTTCAACAACTTCAACGGCGGCACCTTCAACAACTCCGGCGGCGACATCTACAACACCGGCATCATCAACAACAACGGCACCATCAACAACTTCAACGGCGGCACCATCAACAAAAGCTTCGGCGACCCCTTCAACAACGACTGCGCAGGCACCTTTGACCCCGACTCCATATCCGGAATTGCAGCCATAGACATCTGCGAGCCGGAAGCAAACGACGGCTCTGTGACCGCGGACGAGGATACCATCACGCCGATAACAATCACGGGAACAAACCCGGAGGTTGCAGGCAACCCGTTTGAAAACGCCCAGCTGACCTTCTTTATTCAGACGCAGCCGGAGAACGGCACGCTATCGCTTGCAGCAGGCGGCAACACCACCACGTCAGCCGAGCTGACGTACACTCCAAACCCCAATTTCAACGGCGCAGACAGCTTTACGTTTGTTGCAAATGACGGCACAAGCAACAGCGCGCCCGCTACAGTGTCGATAACTGTCAATCCAGTACCTGAGCCGCAAGCTGGCAGCAACAGCGGTGGAGGTGGCGGCGGAGGTGGTGGAGGCGGCAAGCGCGTCGTTATTGTCAATAACAACAACCAGCAGAATGGTGGTTCTGTAACGACATACCCGGAATCCTTCTTTGCAGATAATCCACTAGGCAGGATTGGTGTCACCAACTCTAGCTTGCTTAACGCCTTTGGTGTAAGCGTTGATGTCGCTACGGTTGGGCAGCAGGTAAGCATCACAGGCACCCTCTCAAACCATCAGCAGGCAGCTCAGGACTATTCGTTCATTGTACAGATAACCAACGGGGATGGAGGAACGGTGGTATTCATTGGCTTTCAGAACGGCAGTCTAGAAAGCGGTGCCATGACTGATGTATCCATATCGTGGACTCCGGAGGTAGCTGGCGACTATACGGTCAAGATATTCGTGTGGGACAGTCTGCAGCCGCCTGCACAGCCGCTGTCAACAGTCACTGCAATGAACATAGAAGTGACTGCTACTGCTACACAGTAGTAGCGGCTGATGAAAAGGTCTATCCAAAATAATAGCCGATAAGGCAGCACACTTTCTTGCAATATTGGACACGATCTTGGACGCTTGGTTGTCCAGAATTGACATTTTTTCATGACCGCATTTCTAGGCTGGCAAGTTCTAGACAAATCTTCATAAGGTGGTGACATCACTGGCTCATTTGTGCCAAGCGAACTAGCACCCGTAGTTGCAGGTCTTGTTGTCGGTATTGCATTTGTGGTTACGATATCACTAGCCTTTGGCGCGGGTTTCATCCTGCCAAATACTTCACCGGAAAACGTGACAATCACTATGGATAGAACAGCATGTTTCGGGGCCTGTCCCGATTACTCTCTGGTAATTTATGGGAATGGCACAGTACATTATGACGGACACCGCTATGTTGCAGTGACAGGAAAACAGACAGCGACTATTCCGCAGGAGGATGTCAACAGGCTTGTGAGAAAATCAATCGAAATCGGATATTTCGGCCTCCGCGACAGTTACACTGAACCTGTTACCGATCTGCCTACCACCACTACATCGGTGACTATCGATGGGTTGACAAAAAAGATAGTGGACTATGCCGGCGCGCCCAGTAGCTTGAAGGATTTTGAGCGCATGATCGATGAAATATCAGGCTCGGCCAGGTGGGTAAAATGCCCTGACGCCCAGCCGATCAGGGCTCAAGATGGCGGCTGCGCCTAGGAATTCGCTTGCATTGTGTGCGACATTTATTGAAGACACGTGTGTGGAGAGGGGACTTGCAGAAAGCTCAAAAATATCCTGTATTATGATCTAGTAGAATTGTATCAATTTGGCGGATTGATTTTTGTTGCCCTTCTTCCACTAACTCCCTTGCTCGTTGGAAATGCCTCCGACATTGACCCGGATGCTGATGTGGACATACTTGAGCTTGCGTCGCCCGTATTATCGCGAACAAGTTCAATCCCGCTAGAAAAAGTCCAAGTTGGAGAACAACTGGTAGTCACGACCGACGTAAGAAATAACGACGATGTGTATGACTGGCCTGCGTACGTCATTCTTGAGATAAGGGATTGGGACGGAGTAACAATTATGCTCGCTTGGCAATCGGGAGTAGTTGAAACAGACCGCCCAACGCAGGTGGGAGTTTCCTGGATCCCAGAACATCCCGGGGACTATCAGTTGAGGACTTTTGCGGTAAGCAGTCTGGATAATCCTAGGATCCTGTCCGCTGTCAGCGTGTCAGAAGTCACCATAGCATCTTCCTCCCACAGTTTCCCAATCTTGATTGGAAACAAGACTTTTGATGTGCAATACAGCTTTGCTTCTTCCGAAGGAATGATTCAGGATATGAGAGTGCATCCATCATCATATCCGTCAATAGTTGCCGAGGTATTTGTCGAGCATGACACGACTGTTGACATAGTCCTGCCAAGGAAACTGCTAGAACAGATGGAAGTAGAAAGTGGATACCACTATTGTGTAGGAAATGCATTTGTTGTCTTTGTAAAGGAGGTGCCTATGGATTCCGATCAACGCAACCTTGATGACATGAGCCAGATTCTAACAATCCCACTCAGCTCCGGCTCAAATACCTTGGAAATAGTAGGAGAAGACCTACTCCAGTCCCCACCAACCTGTCTCCACGTAGGGCTTCCACATTATTCATTTGCAAAGGACCTGCCGGGAGTGCAGGTCGATACATGGGACGACGCGGTGGTCATTGCCAGGGACTATCTAGCTCAAAACAACGGAGGAGAGGGAGGAGCAGCGAAAGGAAATCCACTTGGCTCTGTAGAACTGGTGTATGTTCACAGCAACGGCACGGCATTCACAGTGAACAGGTATGATGGCTTGCTTGAAGATGCGCGTCCTCACTTCAACTACACACCAACGGATAGCTATTACTGGATCGTTACGCTGAACCGAGAAGAAATACAAGAATACGAAATACCTCGATACATACTCACAATAGATGCCCAGACAGGCGAAGTGAAAGACATGATAACCGTGGACTGATTCTGTCTATTGACAAACCTTTGTCTTTTTTTGGGCAAGTCTAGCAGCCCAACTAATTCTCTTAGTTAGCCCATGCAATCCCTAATGCATGTCATACTTTCCAACAGGGCATTGGACCCAGAACCGCCGGCTCCAGTACTGCGAGGAGCTCCAGTACGGAGTCGTGCCTACGGCAAGCCCCGTGTTTACAAGCGCCGGTGAAATCGAGAGCGTCAGCGAGACGACGGAAATCGCGATGAAGAGGTACCACTCTCTTGGCAGCGAAGATGTATACCAATTCTTACGCAACGGAATCCTGTATTCGTTTGAAATCGCCTACCAGCCCATTTCAAGCGCTCTGATAAGGTACGGCACGCAGGCGCAGGGCGGCGGGGCGGGCACCATCGACAAGTCCCTGTCATTCCTCTATTCAGAGGACGTCAACGGGATTGAAAACTATGTCTTTTACAAGGGCGCAAGGTGCGACCAGGTCACCGTCGAGATTACGGGCGACTCAGTCAAGGTCACCCAAAACTTTCTCTGCAGAGAGATAACCACGCCGGCAACGACGCATGGCCTCACCACGCCGACGTTTGCGCCGGCCAATTCCGCGGCGCCCTGGTTCGGGACCGACGGCGGCTCGAATCCGTTCACCCACAATTCAAACAGCTACGACGTGGACAAGTTCAAGTTCACGGTGAGCAGGGGACTTGAGGCGATAAGACCAAACGGCGAGTCTCTGGTAAAGATGCTGGTGCCCACTGTCAGGACCATTACAGGCGAATTCGATGTTGTTAGGAAGGACATTGCGCTCATTACCGACTGCAAGAATCTTGCAGCAAGGGCCGCGTCGTATGTGCTCAAGGCCGCGGCAAGCACCGCGACATTTGTAGACATGGTGCTAGTCGGCATGGCGACTTCCCGGCAGGCGACTGCCACAGAGGCTCTGCGCGACTCCTTCAAGTTCGAGGCGAAATCGATCTCGGTGAGCTAGATCTATGTCGGAAATAGAGAGCTACTTCAAAAAGCTGACTGACGAAAGCGTCAGGCGGATAGCGGCCGAGGCTAACAGGGATCAGTACATCATCAACGGCAGGACGTACCAGAGAAAAAAGATCACCGTCAGGGATTTCAACCGACTGGAAAAGCTGCGGACGCAGTTTGCCATTGAAAAGGACAGGGAAAAGGCGGTGGACCTTTTGGCAACGCTGTACCTGGAAGCGGCAAGGATGTACCTCGGCATGACGGACGAGGAATACTACAACGCCCCGTGGGAGGAGACCAAGACGGTCATTGACGCGTGCAACTTTCGCACGCTGTACGGCGCCCCTTTTTTATCGAGCAATTGCACGCCCTCTTTTGGTCGGGAAGCGCAAAACTGAATGTGGAGGCTAGACAGATCTATGACCAGTACCTGCTACTGTCCGAGTTCGGGATCAGGCCTTGGGAGGTGTCCGGGGAAATCTTCAGGGAGGATTTGGCGTACATGCTGGCGTGTGCAGCATTTAGGCGCGAGGCTGAGCAGAAATGGTCAAAAAATGCAGAGGAGGGCGCCGCAGCAAGGAGGTAGTAAGGGATGTCGATAGAGATTGACGGGTCCGAGCAAGCCAGCAGGAAAATGAAGGGGATGGCAAAAAGCCTTCGCAAGATTTCTGAAGAAACCCTGAAGCAGGTCGGTGGTGAAGCGATAGAGAAGGCGAGATCAAAGACGCCCGTCAGGACCGGCAGGCTTGTGCGCGGGCACAGGATGGAGATGCTGCCAGACAAATCGCTCCGGTTGTTTAATGATTTGGAATATGCAGGCATTGTCGAGTACGGCAGCTCAACCCGTCCGCCCCGGCCACACTGGAGGCAGGCGATAGAATGGGCAAAGAAGGAGCTCCCAAGGCGCTATGCAGCTGCTGTCGATAAAACGATAAATAATTCAAAAGGCCACAGCTAGCCAGCCATGACTATGCCGGCCGACTGGAAGCCAGACCCGGCCAAGGTCGCGCTTGGAGAGGAAAGGATATTGTGGAAGCGCGAAGTGGACGTTGGGACAATCAGGAGGAACGTCGCCGACGTTTTTCTCATTACCAGCCACAAGGTATCCAGGAATTATGCTTCCATCCCGCTTCAGGATGTCGACGACATTATCGTCATGAACAGGTTCCGGCAGTCAAGCACCCGGGGAGAAATTTCAGAAAAGCATGAAATCAGGATCGGATCGGAAGGCGTGACAATTGGCGACGTCGTCTTTATGGTCAACGGCAAGATCGCCCTTAGTTTCCCCGAGCTTGACGACCCGGATGGAGTTGCCGCCCTGGCAAGGGCGGCCAGGGACAACGCCCGGGAGGCGCTGAAATCGATCTCCTCTGGAAAAAAGCAGGTAGTAACGTGCCCGCGGTGCAATACAGCCAACCCCCCTGAACGGAAAGTCTGCGCCGGCTGCGGCCTCGGCCTTGCATTCCTCTGCACAAAGTGCGGCAGGTCCAGCCCCGAAGGCTCGCTGTTCTGCGGCCACTGCGGGACGCGGCTGTAGTAGTAGTTCTTTTCCATTTCCTGCTCGTCATTTATAGCCGTTGAGCGGCGACATCCCGATCGGCTTCCGGCTGACGGTAGAGGGCGATTCTGAAGTGGTGACAAAATTTGAAGCGATGGGCGACGCCATAGAGCAGCTCGGGATCCAATCCGAATCCTCATCCCGCAGCGCAAGGGAGGTCGCTGAAGGCTACCTGTCGGTAGCCACGAGCTTTGGTGACGTGATAAATGCGGGC
Source organism: Nitrosopumilales archaeon (assembly GCA_040255975.1). GTDB lineage: Archaea > Thermoproteota > Nitrososphaeria > Nitrososphaerales > Nitrososphaeraceae > Nitrososphaera. Next base: position 4,561 of record JBDZWB010000035.1, on the reverse strand, counting down.
CTTGGTGCGTACGACAGCTACAAAAAGCTGGAGGACGGCCAGCTGCGCATAGCGCAGGCGGAACGAAACGTCGGTACCGCAAGGGCGTCGCTTCTGAGATCGCAGGAAGCGCTGACGAAACTGGTTTCAAAGGGGATCGAGGCCGGCGCGCAGTACGAACTTGCCCAGCTGAAGGTCAAGGCAGCAGAAGAGCAGCTGGCAATCTCTGAAGAGAAGGCCAAGGACGCGCACGAGGATTTTGCCAGGGCTCAGCTGGATTTTGCGCTCGGAGTCGCCCCCGCGGTAAAGGGAGGGATAGAGGTGGTGCAGGGGGCGCTGGGCGCGCTCAGGGCTGCAAGGGTAATTGACACTGCGGCGACTGCGGCGCAGACAACGGTAAACCTCGGCGCAGCGGGCTCTTTTACCGCGCTGACAGGCGCCACGGTGGCCCAGGCTGCCGCGACTCGCGCGGCGTCGGTGGCAGCGCGGCTATTCTCGCTGTCCATGCTGCCGGTAACTGCGCCACTCCTGGCAGTCACCACGCTGTTTGGCCTGTACGCCACAAACGCCTTTGGGGCGAGGGACGCGATGGACGCGCTAGGCAGGGCCATCGGCGACGCGCTCCCGTTCCTGCGCCCGCTGCTCGACACTCTTGCAGGCATTGCAAACACGATATTCCCGCAGGCGGAGGAGCAGGCCCAAGGCTTTGGCGAAACCGCAGCTGCAAGCCTGCAGCAGGTGAGTGGCGAGATCCCGGCGCTGACGCAGGGCTCGGCCCAGATGGCGGAGAACCTCTCTGCAAACTATGGGGAGGCCGCAGCGGCTGCCGAGCTCCTGTCCGCGTCAACGACAGGCAGCCTGCAGGCGCTTGCCGCCAACGTCGGAACAAGCGTGACTGTCCAGTCGGCCGCGTTCAGCGATCTCGGCAATGCCGCGGTCGATGCCGGGGACGCAGTGTCAAGGAGCTTTGACGGCGCGTCAAGGGCCGCCGAAAAGGCTGCAGACAGGATAGCCAAGGCTGCAAGAAAGGCGGCTGACGCAATGCGGTCGATTGGCGCATCCAAAAGTTCCGGCAGCAGGACGGTGCAGGTAAGGGCTGCAGCAACGGGCTTTAGCGGCGTGGTGAGCGAGCCGACGCTTTTTCTGGCAGGCGAGGCGGGTCCAGAAACTGTGAACATTGCCCCAATTAGGGAGGCAGCAAGAACCGGATCGCAGCCGATAATCATCACGGTTATCACCACGCTTGACGGCAGGGAAGTGGCCCGCTCGGTGAGCAGGTACCAAGCGGAGAACATCTAGAAACATGCAACCAGATTTCAGAAAAATAACCACCAATCCATTTAATGCATAGATCATCCTTTTTTTGCATGCAAGCAAACTCGAATCGCTTTGTGTTTATTCTCCCGGTACTGCTTTTGACAGCGATGCTCCTGTCAGTACCGCTGGTTCCAGGCATCCTTGCGTCAAGCAACTCCGGCCCCGGAGGAGGCGATGACGATGACGACAGACCAGCCGGCCAGTCTGCAGTACCGCAGGACCCATCGTCCGTCACCACGGCCATCACAATCCCGCTGGATGCCGAGTCTCACAGTGCAGAAAACCCCTACAGCCCAAACCCTGCAACCGTCAGCAGCGGATCAACGGTCACGTGGACCAATGCAGATGACGAAGACCAGCACAGCGCAACGGCCGACGACGGCTCGTTCAGCACAGGGATACTGAGCCCCGGCCAGTCAGGCCAGGTGGTAATCAGCGCGCCGGCGGGATCAACGGTATCCTACCATTGCGACGTCCACCCAGAAATGAAGGGCATCCTGCAGGTCGGCGCGGCCGTCGCCGGAGGAGGCGGCGCCGCGCCTGCAGCAGGCAACGCCACAGTGACGCCCCAGCCCGCGGGTCTGCTGAACAGCACCTCGCTTCAGATCTCGGACCAGCCGCTTGCAATAGGCCACTACAGCACCGTATCTGAAAACGTCTCAAACGACACAATACAGCTTTCAATCGCGGGCAACACGACGATAACCCTTCCAAATTCAACCGAAACGATAACGACAAACGATGCCGGCAACGTCACCATCACCTTCACAGAGTCGGGCGGCGGCATTCTGGAGGGGCAGGTCTTGCTGACGACTGAAGACGGCACGGAAAACGCCACCATCACCGTGACTGAAATCTTTAGCAGCGAAAACGCTCCCGGCAGGGGGATTGCGTCGTTCAGCACGGATTCCACCGGCAGGCTGGCCCCGCTTGACAGCATCGTGGCAGTCACGCTGGACGAAGAGCAGCCGGATGGCAGCGCGCGAGTCTCGTTCTTTGAATGGCACGCAGGGCCCCTGATTGACAACAACAACCAAGTCGGTGCTCCCGCGAACAGCACCGGCAGCAACCAGACAACGGCGGTAGGAAACCAGACGGCGGCGCCCGGGCCTGCTGCAAGCCCAACTGAGGGAGGTGATGGCGGCACAATCGAAGTATCGATAACGTCCGGCTCGTCGAGCAAGACAGACGATGCGTATGACCCCAACCCGGTTCAGGCCAGTGTTGGCGACACGGTGGTATGGACCAACGACGACACGACCCCGCACTCGGTCACGTCCGGCTCTAACGGGCAATCCGACGGCAATTTCGACTCCTCTCCAAGCCTCAACCCCCTGATGGCTCCGGGAGACACGTTCGAGCACACGTTTGAAGAGGCAGGCGAATTCCCGTACTATTGCGCGCTGCATCCAAACATGGCAGGGACAGTCAGCGTCAGCTGACACATCCTCCACTCTTTTCATTATTTTTCAAATCGTCCAGCAGCAGATGATGATAACAAGCGTCTATGGTCCGGCAGTGCTGTTGTTGTTATTGTTATTGCCGCTGTAGGTGAACAGGAGCAGCGAGCCTGGCGTCCATAGCTCTTCCGTCGCGCCGCCCTCGATGTTCTGAGCCGGGCCAAAAGAGTCAGTAATGACATAGATCGTGGTGCCGTCGGGCCCAAACGCAAGGTCGCGGTACCGGTTTTCGGAGCGGAAAAGTTCCACGGGGTCTCCTTCAAGCGCCGTGCCGTCCTCGTTCAGCGTAAGGTGGAAGATCCTGCCTCCCTTCAGCGTCGTCATCAGGAAGGTGCCATTCCAGTCGGGGATGGCGTCTGAGGTATAAAGCCGCAGGCTGGACGGCGCAACGGTCGGCCAGCAGACATATCCGCAGTCTGCCGGTTCTGAAAAGTTGTAGCCGGTCTCGACCGTGTAGAACGTGGCCACAGGCTCTACAAAGTTGTCCGCCTGGAACTCGCTTTCGTTCATCACCGGCACGCCCGGCGGAGGAGGCGCGATGTTGGACCAGTCCAAGTCCTCGCAGTTTTCCGCCGCAGACCAGTTGACATACTGGTACGCCTTGTCGTCCCGGAAGCCTGCGACGTATGGCCAGCCAAAGTTCCCGCCGGCCTGGAGGTGGTTGAACTCGTCGTCGGACTTGTCTCCATGCTCTACCGCGTACAGGTCGCCGTCCGAACCCACCGCAATTCCCTGATGGTTGCGGTGGCCGTATGTAAAGATGTGGCTTATTACGCCGTTGATCTCGGGGTTGTCCTCAGGTATCGAGCCGTCTGGGTTCATTCTCAGCGTCTTGCCTTGGTACGTGCCCCAGTCCTCGGCCGCAACTTCCTCTTCAGTGGGAAGCGCCTGGGCGCGAATATCAAAGCAGTATCTGGAAAACTGGTTGTTGCCCTGATCGCCTATTGTATAGTACAGCTTCTCGTCGGGTCCAAATATCAGGCGGCCAGAGTTGTGGTCGATGCTGGCATGGAGATCGCTGATAAGGTCAAATGGTTCGCGCAGGGTGCCGGTGGCCTCGTCGTACGTAAAGCGCGTGATCTTGGTGCGGCGATCAACATCCTCGCCAGTAGCAGAATTGTACGTGTAGGCAACATAGATGTAGCCGGTGCTGTTAAAATCCGGATCAAATGCCATGCCCATTAGCCCGTCCTGCCCTTCCGACTGCCAAACGCCGGGGACCTCCATGGTGCTGAGCCGCTCTCCATTGTCAGGGTCGACGCGGGTAATGTTCTTTCCCAGACGCTCTGTTATCCAAAGCGCGCCGTCGGGGCCGTAGAGGATGTTGTGAGGGGAGCTAAAGTTTGATGCAAGCACGCGTATTGTAAAGCCGTCCTGCATCGGCAGCTGCCCCTGCACGTCGACACTGCCTTGGCTACCAGCGCCAGGCGGCGGAATCGGCTGCGCCATCGCAGTGGTGGTAGAACTGCCCAGCATTGCAGGCATCATCATCGATAGCATCAGCGATCCAAATACTATAGCCATACCATTCTTCAATTTGGATCGGGGCATGTTTCTGCAATCGAGTGGCTCTGTTTGATATTTATGGACTGACTAACTGAATTATGAAAACCGAAAATAGCATTATGTCAGGGATAAAGCTAGGAGTTAATAGTGTGTATTGCAAATAATGGTACGTCATGGTAATCTGTTCAAAACATGGCCTGCAGCAAGACGATCATGCAAAGAGCTGCAGCATCAAGCAAAAGGGAAAACTACAAAAGATTACATCCTTCATAATCAGGCACTGATACTTGCTTTTTCTG
>JBDZWB010000236.1:0-2751 GCA_040255975.1 Nitrosopumilales archaeon | reverse complement strand
TGTAGTCTTGGGCTACACACGAAGCGATTTCTAATTTTCAGGCAACAGTTGAGGCATGGACTATACGGGAAAAGATTCCCACCTAAACAGCATGGGAGGCAACAAGGTTACCACTCGCCTCCGCACATTCAACCAGCAGTCCAAAATCACACTTGAAATTTCCCGGCTAAAAGCCTACGAGTCACCGCTCAAAAAGAAGTATGACGTTGAAAAATATGACCTTACTTCAAATTACATCTTTCCCGACAGCATGTCTGAGCTTATCCCAAAGAACACGCCAGAATATGTAGACCAAGGTCAGCGTTATGTTGAACGCATAATGCGCGCCCTCAACTACTTCAAGCAGTGTGCGCTCATTGGACCAAGCGGCACGGGCAAGACCCACATTGTATATGTCGTGGCGGAAATCGCAGGCCTTCCCTTGTGGGAAATAAATTGCGGTTTGCAGACCACATCGTTCGACCTCTTTGGCAGGTACATAGGTCTCGGAAAGGAGAACTGGGTTGACGGCCAGATAGTTTCGTGGTGCAGGCACGGAGGCATCCTCTATCTTGACGAGGCCAACATGATGAAACAGGACGTCGCCACCCGGCTCAACCCCCTGCTCGACACGAGAGGACACATAGTGCTCAACGAAAAGGATAATGAGATCATACCAAGGCACCCGCTCAGCTATGTTATTATCAGCATGAACCCATTCTCTGTTGAATTCGCCGGCACAAAGCCGCTTAACGCAGCTTTCCGCAGAAGGATGAGCGTATGGATTAACTTTGACTACTTGAGCACTGGCTCCAAGGTAAACGACAGCGAAGTGGACCTCTTGCAGGAAAGGGGTGGGGTATCAAAGGAAATAGCACTGCAGTTGGTAAGGTCTGCCGCCAGCCTCCGCGCCAGCTACAAGAAGGGCGACCTTCCGTATGCTCCTTCCGTTGGAGACCTGATAAACTGGGCAAAGCTAGTGGCAGACGGCATTGACATCTATACTGCTGCAGAAGAGACTATCGTAACGACCACCAGCGACGACCTTGCGACTCAAGAATCGGTAAGGAGAATAGTCAAGTCTGCTGGCCAGCCTAACGGCAATAGCAAGCCCTTACTGCAAATCTCCGAGTCGTTTGACTGATGAACTCGTTCTATAACACGCTGTATGCCAAGTTCTCAGACCTGCAGGTGGATCAGTCATTCAGCGCAAGATTCGTCTATCCGTCATCAGGCTCTATTCCGTCCCTGAAGGTGGGCAGTGAGATTTCTGATTGTGTAGTAAGGATACCGCCCATAAGAGTGAACGGCAAGATTTCATACGGTCCTTTTATTTTTGAGGACGGCGAACTTGCCCAGGCCGCGGCAGTCAGGCTGGCTGTTGCGTCAACCTTGCTTTTGAGCGGGAAATCTGTTTTCCGCTGGCTGTACCGCGACTTCATCAAGGAATGGCTGGCAACAAAAGATGATGATCCTCTAAAGGCTGGCTATGTCGTCAACATCATCCTTGATACGCTGGCAAGGAAGAGAATTCGGCAGGTCGAAGGAGATGATTTTTACGCAAACGTCATGCAGGTCGCAGACAGGCTTGCATGTGCGCTATTGCCAAGGCGCCTAAAGGACTTTGGCGCTCTGAGCGAGGCCGCCCTTGCATCCAATCTCCTGCAGGCTCCGATTTCTGCACCCACTGCAATAGCAAAGATGGTGCAAAACTTTGCTGACAGGCTGGAAGCCCTGGACCTCGATCCCTCTAGAATCATAGACGTGATGCGGGACAGGATATCATCAGACGTCCCGGTCAAAATTACCCGGGCAGAGTCGGGGTGGGACCGGGTCGCCAAGGTCGCAGACAGCCTGTACGCAATCATTGCAGGCATGCCAGGCAACTGGCACAGCGTATACCTTCCTTATTCGAATGCGCTGATCAAAGGCAGCCTTGATTCCATATTTGAAAGCAGGGAGATATCTGGAAAAGAGCTCGATGCAATACAAAAAACTGGCCAAGACGATGCCATGTGGCAAGAGATATTTTTTGAGATGATGCGGGAAGAAAAGCGCAACGAGAAAGCCGTATCTAGGATGACCAAGGCTGCATACAACCTTGGCTTCGCCAAAGCCGGTTTTCCTGTGAGCGATTATGTCAGCTATTACAAACTGTACAGCGAGCTTGCTCCGCAGATCCGAAGAATGATCGAGCGTGTCAGGCTGGTCAAAAACGCACTTGATGAAAACATGATGGAGGAAAGCGGCAACATCGATCTGCAAGTAGCCATTCAGGCCATAGCAAGCGAGAGTGCAAGAAACGACATATTTACCAAGGATGAAAACCTCTTGAAAAACGAGTCCTGGACGATACTTGTCGACTCTAGTCTGAGCTTAAGCGGTTCAAGCAAGGAGGTCAAGGCGGTATCCATTTGCCTTGCCGAAACCGCACGCGATGTATTGGGCCAAAATCCATGGGGCATGTTTGCTTTTTCCGATGATCTGTACTGCATCAAAGACTATGCAGAGCCTTACGGAAGCCATGTAAAGGCGAGGATAGGCGGTGTGACTCAGGGCGGCCTATCGCTCATACCAGACGCCATCCGGGCCTGTCGCAAGATGATAGCAGAGCATGCCAGCGACAAGAACTTTCTAATCTTGGTTTCTGACGGGCTGCCATCGGGCTATCCGGGAATAGAAGGCGAATTTGCCAATTCTGTAAAGGAGCTTGCAAGATATGGGATAGACCTGGCAGCGCTCAGCGTTGCCGGCAGCGGCATCAAAAAGACG
>JBDZWB010000235.1:0-2759 GCA_040255975.1 Nitrosopumilales archaeon | reverse complement strand
GTCAGCTTGTTTACCTTCTCTGCCTGCTCCGGCTTTACCTTGTCCTTGAGATCCTGCTTGACCAGCTTGTCAGCTGCGTAGATGAGGTTGTCCGCTTCGTTGCGCACCTCGGCCTCCTCCTTTTTCTTTTTGTCGGCTTCGGCGAACTGTTCCGAGTCACGCTTTAGCTTTTCGATCTCGTCCTTTGACAGCTTGTTATTCGCAGTTATTGTGATCTTGGCCTCCTTTTGTGTAGCCGTGTCCTTTGCAGCTACGTTCAGTATGCCGTTTGCATCGATGTCGAACGTGACTTCTATCTGGGGTACGCCTCTAGGGGCCGGCGGGATCCCTGACAGGTTGAACATGCCTAGCGACACGCAGTCGGTCGCCATCGGACGCTCGCCCTGCACCACATGTATCGTCACGGCTGTCTGGTAATCGGCTGCGGTTGTGAAGACCTTGCTCTTTTTAGTCGGGATAGTGGTGTTGCGCTCAATGAGCGGCTCTTTGAGCCCGCCGAGCACTTCGACGCCAAGCGTCAGAGGGGTCACGTCCACCAGCAAGATATCCGTGGAAACATCGCCAGCAATGATCGCACCCTGCACAGCCGCGCCCATGGCCACTGCTTCCATTGGGTCGATACCCCGCTCTGGCTCTTTGTTCATGACAGACGCCACGAACTGCCTTACCATCGGCATCCTAGTTGGACCCCCGATGAGTATAATCTTGTCAATATCTGCAGGGGTCAGCTTGGCATCCTGTATGGCCTGTAGCATAGGCTGCCTGCAGCGTTCGATTATCGGCTTTAACAGTTCTTCAAGCTTTGCCCTTGTCAGCTGCAGTATCAGGTTCTTTGGTCCCGACTGCTGGTCGTATGCAAGGAACGGCAGGTTGATTTCTGTCGTGACTACATTTGAAAGCTCTATCTTGGCCTTTTCCGCAGCCTCTCTTACCCTCATCATTGCAGCCTTGTCATTCCTTACGTCAAGACCTGACTGCTTGCGGAATTCCTGAACGACGTATTCGACCAGCATGTTATCCATGTCGGTGCCGCCAAGCTGCGTGTCGCCCGATGTCGACTTTACTTGGAACACGCCACCGCCCATCTCCATTATGGTGACGTCAAGCGTCCCTCCGCCAAGGTCAAAGACCATTATCTTCAGGTCCTTGTTTGCCTTGTCAAGACCGTATGCAAGCGACGCTGCCGTCGGCTCGTTGATGATCCTGACCACCTGCAGGCCAGCAATCTCGCCTGCGTCCTTCGTAGCTTGGCGCTGGTTGTCGTTGAAATAAGCCGGCACGGTAATGACGGCGCGATCAACCGTTTCGCCAAGGAACGCCTCCGCATCGCGCTTTATCTTTTGCAGTATGAACGACGATATTTGCTGCGGCGTGTATTCCTTGCCAAATACCTTGAACTTGAAATCGGTGCCCATCTTGCGCTTTGCCGCAATGACAGTGCCTTCGGGATTTGAGATCATCTGGCGGCGAGCCGGCTCGCCGACTATAAGCTGGCCATCCTTGGTGAATCCCACTACAGACGGGAACGCCTTGCCGCCTACCGACGTGCCTTCTGCTGCCTGGATTATCGTTGGTTTGCCGCCTATCATGACAGCGGCTGCCGAATTGCTGGTTCCAAGATCAATGCCTATTATCTTGCCCATATTGTTATCACCTATCTTCCTGTGTAGTGTCAGAAACACTATTTTTAACTATCTTCTTGGCGATTTCGACCATGCTCGGCCGGAGCACCTTTGAGTTAAGCATATAGCCTTTCCGAATCTCGGCTGTAACGGTGTTCTCGTCTACATCGTCCCTTGCAGAATAGGCGATAGCGTCGTGTACATTAGGGTCAAACGGTGTGCCCACCGTCTCGATTTCCCTCACGCCCTCTGAAGCGAGGAATGAGTCGATGTTCTTCAATATCCCCTCAAGACCTTCGATGACGACGGCTTCGGTCTTGGCCTTCTTTGCCACGGACAGGGCCCTCAGATAGTCATCCCGTATGTTGAGAAATTTTAGCAGTAATTCAGCCTTGGCAGTTTCTACCTTTGTGGCAGCCTGCTTCTCCATCTGCTTGCGGTAGTTGTCAAAATCAGCCATAAGGTACTTGAGCTTGCTGAGGCTCCCCTCCGATGATTCCTTTGCTTTTCTTAATTCTTCCTTGACTGACTGGAGTTCCGATCTCAACGCCTTCAGATCGTTCTCAACAGGTTTTTCATCCTGAGGTTGTTCTAGAGTCTCGTCCTTTTCCAAGGCACATCTCAAATGCCGATCAGACAATAATTACGTATCGCCTCGCAAGGATTATAGCCACTTTCGTGTAATTTCCTACTACATGAGTTCAGACGATGAGCTTGAAGCGATCAAGCAGAAAAAGATGGCGGAACTGCAAAAGGCGGCAGCAGCAAAGGCAATGATGTCTTCCATCACCGAACCAGTGATCCTCACCGACTCGAATTTCAAGAGTGAGGTTTCAAAATATCCGATAATGCTTGTCGACTTTTGGGCACCGTGGTGTGGCCCTTGTAGGATGGTCTCGCCCATCATCGAGCAGTTGGCAAGGGAATATTCAGGCAAGGTTGCCTTTGGCAAGGTCAACGTTGATGAGAATCAGATGATCTCGGCATCATTTGGGATCCAGAGCATACCAACAATGGTGATATTCAAGAATGGAAAGGCGGTCGATGTCATGATAGGAGCTCTGCCAAAGGCACAGATCGAGATGAAGCTAAAACAGCAATTGTCAAGTAACTCGATTTATGGGTAAATAAAAAGAA
>JBDZWB010000234.1:0-2766 GCA_040255975.1 Nitrosopumilales archaeon | reverse complement strand
TTGGGCTTGAAACTATCTCCTCCATCTGCAACCCAGATGACCTGACTATGTGGAACCAGATCACATCAGAAGAATTGGGTCCAAATGCAGCCAACGACTCTTTCAGAGCCTCCATGATTGGTTGGCTAGCAAAGTCAGCATGCATATATCTATCTTCTAGTAGATAATACCAGTGGTAATTATCTTTTTTGTATCCGCCGGGGTGTTTCTTCCTAATGTGAGTAAGCAAGACGAGCTAGTTACACATTACTGCAAATGACCTATCTGCATCCCGTTTGCGTCAAAAACGGGATCATTTTTCACTAGTCTTTTGTTTTGAATAGGCAATGTTTTCAAGCAATCCAGAAAAATTCTCAGATGAGACCACTTCTATTCCTGCGTCAAATGAGCTTGCAAGGTCCCGGATGTCCCTTACATGGAATCTCGAAATAAAGATCTTGCGATCGGCTTCAATGTCAATGCACTTGACGACGAACCCCAAAAACGCATTTTTGGTTGATTCCAGATCCTGCGAGGCAGAAATATCGGCGACCAGCGTTGTTCCGTGCTGAGCCTGCCGGCCCGAGCCAGGCGATTGCTTTCTCCTCCTCACCATCAGGGCAAACTCGTGTGATGAGCCACTGATTCCCTTCAGGGACTTTTCAATTCGGTATCCGCGGTCTGAGAATCTCTGGACCAGTTCTTTGCCCAGGTTGGCCAAGTAGATGACCTCCTCCATCTGCGATATCTTTGCCGACGCTTCCGTCGCGTCCTGCCATAGATTTGAAAATATCCCCCTGTAGTGCTGGACGAAATCGGAGATGCTGGACCATACCGCGTTGGCCACAAACGCCTTCAGGTTTATCGAAGGAATGATCAGAATTCTAGAGTTATCTACAAGCAGGACATTCATGCCAAAGCCGGCGTCAGTGTGCCTTACTTCCGCGATGCCTGTCAGGGATTTCACGGTTTCGAGTATCTCGCTATGGATAGAAGTCAGTATCTTCACTTCGACCCCCCGCTGCCTCAGTCTGCTGAGCGGACCTTCTAGGTACGTGGAAAAAAGCTTGCCGTCGAACGGAACTCCGATGCAGCATACCTCGCTCTTCGCAGTTTCAATCATGTTTGCCCAAAATTCTTCGATGTTTTTCATCCCCTTTACTATCAAGATGTCTTGGAAGGCACTCCCTCCTTCCTTCAGAACCTTGATCCTCGTCTCGACATCGATCGCATTGCTCCAAGTGTCTTCCAAGAGACCTTTCATGCCCATCACGAAATTTCTTGCGTTCATCCAGAGTGCCACAATGGATTCGCTGGAGAAACCTTGAACCCTCTTGGTAGCAGAAGACAGCAGCAGCTCAGAGTCGTCGATTACCAGCAGGATGTTCATCCCGGGTATCTTGTTATGCCGTATGGTCGCATACTTTGCATATTCCTGTATGTTCCCCTCGATAGAATAGTCGATGTCGGCAAGGATCATTGTCTTGATACCCCTTGAAAAGGCAGACGAAAGCTCCTCTGGGATGCCGGCGTAATACATCCTCATGAGGTCCTCTTTATCCATGAACAGCAATATTTCGTTCCTTGCGGACTGGATCATCTTTGAAACCGTCGAATAGATCTGGCTTCTACCCTCTATGATTCTGTGTTTGGCCTCGGCCAGAGGCTCGTGGGCCTTGAACTTTGACAGCTCTGCCAAGATCAGCTCTTTTGTAGACTGCATTAGCTTGACCTTGTTAGAGGTCTCTGATATGAGGTTGTCAATCGCCCTGTCTGGAGGGATGACAGAGAAAATCACAGGTCGTCCCAGGTTAGTTTCAACGATGGACTTGTCCTGCAGCCTGGAGAGGACTCTGTAGGCACGTACTCTGGACATTCCCGCCGCCCCAGCTATGGTGCTGGCCTTGGACGGTCCCATGACGTACAGGATCGTGAGTATCTTGGCCTCGTCTTCATCCAGACCGAACTCTTGGAATCTCGCAACTATGGACTCGGCTGCTGCCATTGCATATGAAACCTGATTCTAGTATATATGTTCGTACACTTGATACAAATAACTGTTCGTACATCTGGCATATTGAATGTATCATTGTACTGTACAACCTGCAACCTATTATCGCATTGGATTACTAACAATGCATGTCGCGGTTACTACTAGCAACAATCGTCACTACAGCACTCTTCTTTGTGAGCCCGCTTGGATTTGCGTCGAGTCCAGAAAACAGGTATGATGGCTTTTTTATAGAAGGCGACAGTCAAGGTTTGCCGATTTCAGAGGAAGTCAATGCGCTGTACTCTAACGGTACGCGATATCAGATACTATTCCAAGAAGCGCAGGACAACGGAGCGAATCGCGCCGTTCGAGGAAACTCGATAAACCTTGTTGGAGCTTGGAGCGTAGAACAGGGTGACAAACTGCTCGTCGAGTTCTCGTCTTATGACAGCGATGTGGCTGATGAAGTGTTCAACGAGTTGCAGCGGTCCATTTACAATAATCAGAGTGCGCAGAATGCCACAGACGTCCAGCATGGCTCTTCGCATCGGATATGGAACAGTCACCTGCTTCAACTATCGAACGGTTCAAAACTATCTCCTCCGACGCTGGCCATGTCAGAGTTTGAAGACATCGCAGCAAACGTCACTGTCACTCTGACTGACGCAGAGCACAACACGCGCCCAAGTAGAAACGGCGAAGCCCTTGTTGAATTCAACGACAAGGGCGAAATAACACACGCGGCCATAACCATCTACAAAACAAGAGCGCTTTATGAGGAGGGCTTGTTGGGC
>JBDZWB010000034.1:0-10524 GCA_040255975.1 Nitrosopumilales archaeon | reverse complement strand
AGCGCCACCCTCCTCGGACCGATTATCAACTGATTCTAGCTGACTCGCAGAGCTGATTAAAACCTTTCTGGGGATGCAGCATCGATAATATACCGCGGAGCGGCGCAAGATAGCGATGGCGCTAGCCGACAGCCTCGTCACTTGGGTCCACCTGATATGCGCCTCGATATGGGTCGGTGGTTCGATATTTATCGGAGTCGTCCTCGTGCCGGTGCTCAAGTCCCATACAAAGTCGCTTGAAGAGCTGGTCGCGCTCATGATAAAGGTGGGCCGGCGGTTCAACAAGATAACAGTGCCAGCGTTCGGAATCCTGATCGCAAGTGGCATCTATAACTCGCGCGGGTTTATCGGAGACCCAGGCGCGCTGCTCGATTCTACATACGGCAGCATCCTGCTGATAAAGATAATTCTCGTGCTTGCGACTGTTGGCACTTACGTAGTGCACGTCCGGCTGCTCAACGCCGACATGGAGCGAAAGATAATGTCAGGCCACGGAGGTAACATCTATGTACAGTCTGTCAGAAAAAAGATAATCATACTCGGAGAGGTCATAGTTATGCTTTCAATAGTCATCCTGCTCTTGGCTGCGCTCCTCGACGGCGGGATCTAGTTTATCGTGATGACGTAGGTTTTATCCTGCTGCTCTATGCTATACTTGCATCCGACCATCTGGTTTACAACCTGCAGGTTGGTCCGCATGTGCTCTGTGACTCGCACAACCCGGTATTTCGACCTTCCTTTTGCAAGCGCAAGCGGCAGCACCAGCATGTCTGCAAGGAACGGGTCGACAGGCACCTTGGCAAGCGCGCTTTCTAGGAAACGATCGGCCGCCTCTGCTCCCACCGCCTCAGCTCTCTTGCCGAGCTCCCCAATAGAATCTCCACCGACGTGAGGCCCAAAGTCAGAAGCTGAATACACCAGTATCGACGACCCTGGCGATGCGGAAGTCTCTATGGACGCCGAATAGTTGCTGCAACGTATCCCCTTTTTCTCTAGCGCAACCAGAGCTGACGAAATCTGGCGCTCTGCCACGTGTCGAGGCAGCTGGCCGCAAACACTGGTTATCCGGGGCGCAACCTCCCTTGCAGACAAGAGCTCCATCGTCCCCGGTTCTTTGCAAGATTCAATTACCGTCCTTACCACTCCTCCGCCCTTTGGATAGTAACCACGCCTGATCACGTCACATGAAAATTTTATCCCAATGCTGCGGTATGCGTCAGCGACAACATGTCGGACATAGTCGATAGTAGGGCTTGCCCTAACGTCCGTCCCGCCCGTTATCTCAATTTCCAGGCTGTTGTTTGAAAGCGAGACTGCGGGCACCACCGCCATCAGGATCATCGGGATGCTGCCTGCAGTCCCAACGTCCACCTTGACAGAGCCCCCCTCGAACCTGTCTGAGGGCGAGAACCTGACCCAGTCCGATCCCACCTGTAGGTTTTCTGCATTTGCATGGAAGAGATCGGCGATCGCCTTGACGCTGGTCATGTGCTGCGGGCGCAGGCCAGGATTCGGCCGCTTGGCGCGGATGTTGACCACTTCGACAGGCGTGCCGGTAATGGCAGAGAGCGAAACTGCAGTGCGCAGTATCTGGCCGCCACCTTCCCCCTCTGAGCCGTCGATCCTCACAGGCGATGCCAACGTCCTTACCGATTGTGACTTTGCTTAAAATACGTTTAAAAATGCTAAAAGCTGACTGCTTCTAATCGTCAATCGCCTAGAAAAAAGGCGTTCTGAAACGTAGAACAGAATTTGGAACACGTTCTAAGGGGTAGGTTTACCTACCATCCACCATATTGGATGGTAACGAAAATGTCAAGTCAGAAAACAAATCAAAGGTTGGTTCTGCTAGCAGGGATACTTGCAGCAGGCCTGCTTGGCGCAGCCTTTGCAAGCCAGGTGCAAAGTGTTGCAGCTCAGGCGCAGAATGATACAGACAGGTCGACGGTGACAACTTCGGGCACTGCGACAACAACAGTAGATCCGGACAAGTTCTCGGTGACAGTCGGAGTTGAAACAAACGGCACAACAGCTCAGGAAGCCACTTCGGCCAACGCAGAGCTGATCGCACAAGTAGTAGCGGCCCTGACTAGGCTTGGAATTGCTGAGGAAAACATTACCACAAGCAGCTACAATGTCTATCCAGTGTATGAATCCAGAGAAGCGGCAGAAGCATGCATTTTGATATATCCACCCCCACCCGAATGCCAGCCAAGGCAAGTGATCACTGGCTACAGGGCATCCAGCAGCGTGACTGTCACGCTTGATGCAGACGGCCAGGTAGACGCAGGACAAGTCATCGACGCAGCAGTAACAGCAGGCGCCAACACTGTCAATGGAGCATACTACTTCTTGTCGACTGAAATGCAGCAGCAAGTCCGCGACGAACTGATCGCCGATGCGATAGCAAATGCAAGACACAGGGCAGACATTGCGGCACAGGCGGTAGGAATGGAAGTCGCCGGAGTCCAGTCTATCAACCTGAACGACGTCTACTTCCCGGTCTTGTACAGAGGTGTCGCAGAGTCGGCAATATCTTCGACCCAGATACTTCCAGGCCAGCAAGAAGTCTCCATGAGCGTGAATGTGACATACTTTGTACAGTAAGCGCAAGCGGGAAAGAACTGACGATGAGAAAGGGGAAACGATCCCCCTTTCTCACCCCTTTTTCCTTTTTTCCACGATATATGTTTAAAATATCCTTGGCGCCAGCATAGCATGTTGACCACGGGACTTTTCGTCGGCCGGTTCCAGCCATTCCACAAGGGCCACCTTGCGACTGTCAAGTTTGCGCTGGGCAAGGTAGACCAGCTCGTGATCGTAGTCGGCAGCGCGCAAAAGAGCCACGAGCCGAAGAACCCTTTCACCGCCGGCGAACGCATCATGATGATAAAAGATTCACTCGCCTCTGAAAAAATCGATACCTCAAAGGTCTTGATAATTCCCGTGCCCGATGTTGACGTACATTCGCTCTGGACACGGCAGGTAGACATGTTGGTGCCAAAATACGACGTCGTGTTTGCAAATGACTCGTTCACACTATTGCTTTTCCGTGAAAGAGGGGTCAAGACAGAAGAGGCGCCGCTTGTCAACCGCAGCGAGATGCAGGCCACCGAAATAAGGAGCAGGATGGTGTCAGGCGGCAAGTGGCAGGATCTCGTCCCCGCTCCAGTAGCCAAAATAATCAATGAGATAAACGGCGTTGAGAGGGTTAAGGCAATCGCCGAGCGCATGCACCATTGAAAAAACATATTTCTAGCTGGATGCACATAGAATAGCGTTGTTTGGCGGCAAGACTAGCAACGATGCAGGAAGGCCAGCGTCGAGCTTTATCAACGAGCCGTGGTTCCTAGACCTGCAAAAACTTGCAAACGAAGAACTGATGCGGATGTATACTTTGATCTCTGATGGCCGCTACAGGTTCGCCAAGAATGCGTGGTACATCCCGCTTGGAACAGACCAGCGGTGCCCTATAATGGTGGCCAAGGGGTTCAGGTCTCCAGACACGCTTGATCGCATGGCAGAGTTTGAGGACACTGCCAAGTCACTTGAAGAGGAGTACCGCAACTTTATTGACGCATGGGACTTTGGCTACATCAACGAGAAGGACATTGAAAAGGCGATCCTAAAGATACTGGAATCAAGGAACATCGAAATTTCCGAACGCAATTAATAATCGATGTATGCACTATAATTCGTGGCCGATTTTTTCTCCGATCTGATCAGGTCAACGGTTGCGCTTTTTGTAATCATTGACCCGATAGGCATCGTGCCGGTGTTCATGGCGCTCACGCAAAAGATGCAGAGGCCCGAAAGGACATCCGTGACCAAAACTGCAATCGCTACCGCTGCAGGACTGCTTTTTGCGTTTGCTGTTGCCGGCACACAGATCATGTCGATCTTTGGGATAACCCTTGCAAGTTTCATGGTCGCCGGAGGCGTTCTGCTCTTCATAGTGGCGATCGAGCTTCTCACTCACGGTGAATGGAGGTTTGGCGCTGCAGGCGCTCAGGGCGAGTCAGGCGTGGTGCCTATAGCGTTTCCGCTGCTTGCAGGCCCCGGCGCAATAACTGCAGTGATAATTTCGTTCCAGACGGCAGGGCTGGCGGTGACCGCGCTGTCGATCATAATAGTCATTGGGATAACCTACGTGATATTGCGGTACGTCGACAGGATCTACAAGGTGCTTGGCAGGCGCGGCTCAATGATAGTCACAAGGGTATTTGCCGTACTCATTGCGGCCATCGCAGTCCAATTTGTGGTTGATGGTGTGCGCGAGCTGTTTGTCTAGATTTGTTAATATATTCAGCAATCGCCTTCCAATGCAGTGGCAAAGCAGGACACTGGCGGATACAGGGGAGCCGGCCTAGAGCTGTTGAGCAAACACGGAGTGTCAGTGGGCGACAGCGTCAAGGTTGTGGTAAAGGATGGCGAGATGTCAGGAGTGCTGATGCCCCGCTACGAGTCTGCCAGTGAAGATTACATTGTAGTCAAGCTAAAGAGCGGATACAACACGGGCATACATGTTGACAAGATAAAGTCGATTACAAAATTGGCAAAGGTCGAATCCTCACCAGCTGCCAAGACACATGAAATTGCCGAAAACAAGGATCTGCCCAAAATCGCGCTCATTAGCACTGGCGGAACCATTGCTAGCAAGATAGACTATCGCACTGGAGGCGTGCACGCTGCGCTTTCCGCTTCCGAACTTTACGCTTCTGTTCCCGAGCTTGCAAGCCATGCCTCGATAGACCCCGAAGTGCTGTTGAGCGAATACAGCGAGAACCTAAAGCCGGAACACTGGACAATGATAGCGGATAAGGTGGCTGAAAAAGTCAAGAGTGGAAAGTATCGCGGAATTGTAGTTTCGCATGGCACCGACACTATGCACTACACCGCAGCTGCGCTTTCCTTTGCGTTGCAGGGCCTGCCGATTCCAGTCGTGCTCGTAGGCGCGCAGCGGTCATCAGACAGGCCCTCTTCCGACGCGGCACTGAATCTTCTTGGCGCAACAGTGTTTGCCGCAAAATCTGAATACGCAGGCGTCTTTGTGGCGATGCATGCCGGCACTTCGGACGACGCAATCGCATGCCATGTTGGGACGAGGGTGAGAAAGAACCACACCAGCAGGCGGGACGCATTCGAGTCCATCGACGTTGTGCCGGTCGCGGTTGTCAAGAACAACGAGGTGGAGATGCAAAAGAGCGAGATCAAGCTTGCGAAAAGATCCGAATGTAGCTTGGCGGAAAAAACAAAATTCGACAACAGGGTTGCGCTGCTAAAATATCATCCGGGCTTTGACCCGCAGTTGATAGAGCATGCCATCAAAGCCGGCTACAGGGCGATCATACTGGAAGGTACGGGTCTTGGTCACGTAAGCAAGGAATGCTTTCCAGCGCTCAAGAAAGCAGTTGATGCAGGCATAAACGTCTGCATGACTTCGCAATGCATCTGGGGTCGAGTGAGGATGACGGTGTATGACACCGGCAGAGACCTCCTCGGCATCGGCGTGATCCCTCTGTCTGACATGATATCCGAGACTGCAACTGTCAAGGCGATGTGGGCGCTTGCAAACAGCAAGGACTTCAAAAAAACGATGCAGGAAAACCTCGCAAGCGAGGTTTCCGAAAGCATCCCGCTCTAGGCAAGCCTTAATAGACGTGCCAGTGGATTTTCTATCCCAGTGGCAATCGACCCCGCATCCATCGACCTGAAGGTCGGCTTTGAAATACACCAGCAGCTTGGAACAAAGAGCAAGCTCTTTTGCAACTGCAGTTGCGAGGAGGCTGAGAAGTACGACCGCTCGTTTATGCGCAAGCTGCGCCCGACCCAGAGCGAGCTTGGGGCGTACGATCCTGCCGCAATGTTCGAGTTTTCCAAGATGCGCACTGTGGAATACAACACCGCTTTTGGATCTAGCTGCCTAGTCGAGGCGGACGAGGAGCCACCCCACGATGTCAGCAAAGAGGCGCTTGAAACAGCCCTGATATTTTCACTAGCTCTCCACTCAAAGGTAATGGATGAGATCCACGTCATGCGCAAGCTCGTGATTGATGGCTCAAACACGACAGGATTTCAGCGAACGATGCTTGTTGCGTCCGGCGGTTATCTGGAAGTTGCAGGCAAAAAGGTAGGCGTCCAGAGCATATGCCTTGAAGAGGACGCAGCCAAGCTGCTGGGCGACGAGAAGGGCGTGCGCAAGTTTGGTCTCGACAGGCTGGGCGTCCCGCTTGTGGAAATCGCCTTAGAGCCGGTGACCGGCAAGCCCGAAGAGATAATGCAAGTTGCACTGACTCTCGGCAGGCTCCTCCGGGCAAGCAAGAGGGTTGCCCGCGGCCTTGGCAGCATCAGGCAGGATGTCAACGTCTCTGTGCAGAACGGCGCGGTGGTAGAGGTCAAGGGCGTGCAACAGCTTGACCAGCTTGTCAAGGTGATAGAGCACGAGATGCAGAGGCAGCACGGCCTGATATTGATAGCAGACAAGCTGAAGGAGCGCGAGGTCGATGTCAACAAGATCGGCGACAGGATTGAAGACGTCACTGACATTCTTGCAAAGGCACAGTCCAAGATAGTGAAGAAGATTCTTGACGGCGGAGGATTGTTCAAGGCGATACTAGTGCCAGGGTTTGCAGGCATGATAGGCTACGAGCCTTACCCAGACATCAGGATTGGAAAAGAGCTTGGCAAGCTTGTCAGGTTTTATGACTTGGATGGTGTGTTCCACTCTGACGAGCTTCCAAATTATGGCATAACAGAGCAGGAAGTCGTTGCCGTGAGGACAAGGCTGCAGGCAGGCGACAATGATGCGTTTGTAATAGTGGGCGGCCCAAAGGAAAAGGTTGGATTTGCATCCGATGCCATTATCAGGCGCTTGCAGGCAGCAGTCAACGGAGTCCCGGCAGAAACGCGTGCGGCGACTCCTGACGGCAAGACGGTCTTTTTGAGGCCGAGGCCCGGAGCGGCCAGAATGTACCCCGAGACTGACATACCCACGATTCCAGTGACCGATGCCATGCTCAATGCGCTTGAGGACAAGGTACCCCGATCGTGGGACGAGATAGTGGACTCGATTGCAAAGAAATACAGTCTTAACAAAAAGCTGGCGAGCCAGATCTTTGACTCTGACTATCTTGCAGTGTTTGAAGAAATTGCCAGTGCAACAAAGGTCCAGCCAACATTTGTCGCATCAAAACTGACGGAAGACCTTACCAGCCTGCAGAGGCAGGGGCTTGATCCATCAATCCTGACAGATGAAATCATCAAAGATGTATTTTCCAGACTCGATTCTGGCTCGATAGCCAAGGAATCTGTAATTGTGATTTTCGAGAAGCTGATGAAAAAAGAAGCCAAGACCGTTGACGAAGCCATCAAGTCTGCCGGCGTCTCTTCAATAAGCGACGACGAGCTCGGCACAGGCCTTGACAAGATAATCAACACCAATATGGCGATCATTAAGGAAAAGGGCATGGGCGCCCTGAGCACCCTCATGGGCAGAGCAATGGCAGAATACAGGGGCAAGGCCGACGGTTCAAAGATAAACGCGATGCTTAAGGACAAACTGCAAAAGCTGGTCAAATAATGTACAAGCCCCGAGCGACCAGAGACATTTACATGGAATCCCTTTCGGTCAATTCTGCAAGCATTGAAAAACAGCTGGAAGACAAGTCCGTGCCTGCGCGCGAAATCAAGAGCATCATTGAATCAGTCGGCAAAAGATATCGCGAAAACGTCGACGCCATAGTGGAAGAATGCGACAGGGACATGATGGCTCTAGAGCGCGTACCAAGCCCGCTGAAGCTGTTTGTGGACTGCCTTGCAGAGGCGCAGAAATCATTGAGCCTATCGCAGCCCGCGCGGGCGCTCCTGCAACAATACACGTCAGCATGGGAAGACTGGATGTAAACCCAGAAACGTTCTTTAGATGTAGCAGTATTGTAATGCTGGTTGGCAGGCAATTTCGCCGACGAAAAGGCCGATATGCACCCAAAGGCATGGCTGTCGCGCTACCGCCGCACCTCGATCGGCTACCTTACCAAGATGCTGCTGTTCTACCACGGGATAGGAATCGGCCTGCTGTTTCTAGGAACTGCAGTCATTGACCAAGTCCTGCCAGAGCACGAAGAGCCGAGCATCCCAAGATCACTCTCTGGTGTCCTTGCAGCTGGGCCACTTGAAGAGACAGTGTTTTTCGGAATCCCGTTCTATGTCTTTGGCAACGCCTATTCTGTCCTTGTGACAGGCGCGCTGTGGGTCGCAATTCACCTGTTCAACACCGACACGCTTTCAGTCAATAGCCTTGCGTTTGGCAACTTGCTCTTTGTGCTGCCGTCGCTCTTTTTCAGCTTGAGAACGTGGGTGAGCGGCAAGGGATGGTTTTCAATTGCCACACACTCTGCATGGAACGGAATATTTTTTGCGGCTGGCTGCTCTGCAGGCGAATTTGAGTGCACGCTTGTCGATGCAGACATTGGGACAAACGTGCTCACCATCGGGCTT
Source organism: Nitrosopumilales archaeon (assembly GCA_040255975.1). GTDB lineage: Archaea > Thermoproteota > Nitrososphaeria > Nitrososphaerales > Nitrososphaeraceae > Nitrososphaera. The sequence goes on along the minus strand of JBDZWB010000034.1, from coordinate 2,028 downwards.
TCGGCCGCGTTGCTTGTAGGCACCTATGTGCTGTACAAAAGGAAGGAGAGCAAGAAGCGGCAGCAGCCCAACGAATTCAATATATAGGCCGCTACTTTTTTAAAAATGAAAATGAGCCAAGCAGAAAGTGTCAACGTCACCGTCACAGTGGGTGACGTAAAGGTGCAGTTCAATGGCTCTGCGGATTCCGTCATGGCATCAGTCATGAGCTTTCTGTCAAAGCAAGTTCCTTCGATGGATCTGGCGAAAAAGATCTCGCTCAACTACTCGGCGCAGGAACTCATTGAAACATACTCTCATCTTATCAAGATCACTCCTGAAGGCCCGCGCGTAATCCCCGACTCTGACGCAAGGCTGTCCGACAAGGACATGGTTGCGCTGCAGCTCGTGGCGGCCAGGATAGCAAAGGACCTTGGTAGACTGTCCGATGACGCAATGCAGGTTGCAGAAATGCATGCTGCGACCGCGCTCAACCCAAAATCAATAAGCTCCAGGATTTCTGAAATGGTCAAGGCGGGACACGTCGCCCGCGACGAAAAAGAGCAAGGTAAGTACAGGATAACTACTGCAGGAATCCACTGGCTAAATTCAACGATCGCTAAAAAAGTCAGGCAGTAGATTCTGACGGCGGTCTCTTCTGGATGTATCTGTAATTGCGCATCGTACCGATCCTTGTCAGGATGTTTTCCCGGACCATATCGGTGAGCGAATGCGACACAGCAGTCCTGTCATAGTTGTATCCCTTCCTCGACAGTTCTTCGTGCACCTCTCCAAGCGACCTTTCCGATCCGAAATATCCCTCAAGCCAAAGGCTTTCTAGAAGACCCCTACATGTCATCCCGCCCTTTACAGAGGTTTTCTGCTCGTCTGTCCGGAACTCGGCCGCAGGCCTTGACTTTAGCATGTCGATCTCGCGCCGCAGCTCCTCAAACTGTGACTGAACCGCCGGCCCGACTATCTTGGCTGTGTCTAGGCTGGAGAGCACATTTTCAACTACCTGCTTGACCCGGCTCTCAAGGCAGGTTATCTCAACCTCCCACTCGCCGTGTTTTAGCTTTATCCTGACTTCTTCAGCCGGGCGATCGCTCATCCTTAAATATACCCCCACCCATGCTATTGATAAACCTGTTGCTGACCATATTGGTCATGTTGCGCAATATTAATATAATTGTGCCCGCAGTTATTGTTGAGCAACATGGCCACGCAATTAAATCCACCTTTTCACTCGAGTCTGAGCCTCGGCGACCTCGGGATAGCGGAATCGGTAAGCAAGTGTCTCGCGCCCAAGCTTGACGGGCTAAAGGGCAAGAAAATAGTGTTCAGCTGTGACGATAAGAAAATGATACCGGTTGATGGTTGGGGATTAAAGTCCAATCCCTACACCGCAGCAACGGTCACGACCGTCCGCCCGATTAGGGAAAACGCGCTGGTAGCAGCAATCGACTCTAGCAGTGTCAAGATAGCAGAAACGGAAGAAGGCGGCCTATATGGGATAAAGTGTGGCATCGCGACAGCGTACGCCGGTCGTGCGCTCATGCATTTCAAAATCGGCCCGATGCTGTTCTACCTGAGCGAAAACACCATCCAAGATTCCGAGCTTGAAGAGCGGCTGGCACGGCTTGTGCTCATGGACGACGACTATGCAAAGCGGATGATAAGAGTGCGGGCAGAAAGGGCAGTCCAGAAAGCTCTTGCTAGCCAATTTACAAATTCGGTGATCCTTGTAGATGGCTCCCTCAAGGCGTCGGTATTTGAGGACAGAGAGCGCAGCATAAACAAGATTGCTGAAAGCTGTGTGCTCCGCAAGAATATGCTGGTAGGGATAAGCAAGGGCACAAGGCTCAAGGTGCTCGACAGGGCAGCCGCACCGCTGACAAAGGTTCCAGGGCCGGCCTATATCGACGTTGACATGATAATCAAGAGCCTGATCAAGAATACCGTCGGCAACAGTTCGATGGTTAAGCTGGAAAAGAGTAGCCCGGTCCTGCGGGCAGACATTGTTGGCGACAGGAGCGAGTCGCTTGGTGT
>JBDZWB010000233.1:0-2790 GCA_040255975.1 Nitrosopumilales archaeon | reverse complement strand
TGACGTGCTCTGGTTTTGTTTTCAAGATCTGCACTGCCGCATCGGTTACCTCCTTTGCAAACTCGTCTTTCTGCTCTTTTGTCCTGCCGGGATATAACGACACCAAAATGAGTGGCATGCGATATCTCTGTTAAGGCTGGCTTATATGCACATTGGCTACCGGCGTTGGCGCAATTTCAGCAGCGCGGCCGGTTGATTTGGCTAGATCGTACAGTGCAATTAGGTATCGCTTGATAAAGTTGACTCCAGGTGACGGCCTTCTGCCTTTTTCGTAGTCGCTCAGCACGGACGGAGTGATGTCCATCTTTCTGGCAAGGTCAGCCTGCTTTATGCCAAATCTCTTCCTCCAATATTTCAGTTGCTGGGGCGGGTTTTCGCTCAGCACCACAGATCCGGCGATCCATGTCAGCTCGTCGCCGGTGTTAATGTCAGATTCGATAGTAGACAAGTGTAGACGAACGCTCTTTTGGGTGATAAAAAGATTATTCTGTTAGTAGATAAATTCGCTAGTGTTGCACAAAGAATTGCATAGGCTCAATGCAATGGTAACAGAATGTATGCTTTGTCCGCGGCTGTCGCGCTACATCAGGCAGATCGGCCAAGAAAAGGTGAAGCGCTATGCAAGCGAAGAGTATTGGGCGCGGCCGCTACCAAGCTGGGGCGACCCAAACGCAAAGCTCTTGATAGTAGGGTTAGCGCCTGCGGCTCACGGGGGCAACCGGACTGGTAGGATGTTCACTGGCGACAGCTCAGGCGACTGGCTAGCAAGGGCGATGTATGAAACCGGCTTTGCAAATATGCCTACAAGCAGGAGCAAGGACGATGGGCTGGTGCTCAAGGGAGCATATATCACTGCCGCCCTAAGGTGCGCTCCACCTGACAACAAGCCTCTCCCCTCAGAGCTGGCTAACTGCTCTCAATATCTCGTTTCCGAGCTTGGGCTGCTGAAAAACGTCAAAGTAGTTCTAGCCCTTGGCAAGATCGGGTTTGATGCTTACTGCAAGGCTGTAGGAGCAAAGGGGATGGTGTTTGGACATGGGATACGTTATGATATTAGTGGCAAGGTATTGCTAGCATCGTACCACCCAAGTAGGCAGAACACAAACACTGGCAGGTTGACTTGGCAGATGTGGATCAAGATATTCAGGACTGCAAGGACCCTGACTGGAACTGCTTGAACTAGTTACCGCCACAGCATTCTTTACACAGAAATTCCACCTTGATCACTTTTCCCAGATCATACATCACCTTGCAGTAGGCAAGGTGGTTGCACAACGCGCATTGCACCGGCCTGGGCAATGACGTGTATGTCTGCTTTCTTGTTATCGGAGAATCGAACATTTCCACAGAACGTTGTTTGGTGCCTATCATGACATAGACAGATTGTCAAACTAAATAAGGGATATTGCATTGATTCTGGATCAGATGGACGATTTTTGCCGTCTGCGCTTCTCTTGCTGCACTATGATGTCTCTTATTTCCTTTGATGTCAATGTGCATTCCACATAATCTTTTACTGTCCCTCTGCTCAAATCCCACTTGCTGCGAATGTAACGCTCGCACTCTGACTTTATCCTCCAAGGAAGGTATTCTTCATCAAGCATTTTGAGAACAAATTCTCTTACCTCTGACAGTCTTTCTTGTCTTGTAGAAGGGAAGAGCTTGGAACTCAAATGAGCTAACCTTTCAGCTGAAAGGTGGCTTAAAAAGTTTGAGATATGATTTAAGAATCACTTTTTTGACGAGGCAATGTCGGTGGTTATCTGGTCGATCTTGTATCGCAATGCCTCTTTTACTTTCATGTTGTCAACCATGTTGAGTGCACCCTTGCAGTTTGGACACTTAAAGAACAATTCGACGGCTGCGTCGAACTTTACGCGGAGGCAGTCATGGTTGCCACAATGGTAAAACTCGGTTGACTCTTCGTGCTCGAGCCGCTTGTGAAGCCGATCGAGGATCTTTTTCTTCTGGTTGTCAATAAAGTTGTCAACCTGATCCTGCTTTGCACGCCAGCGATAGACGAACCAGCCCTTCTTTTCATCCTTGACACGGATGCCGGAGATCAGGGCCTTGCCAAACATGTCATAGAGCACCTTGCGCACAATGTTTATCTTCAACCCGGTTGCGCTCGCAATCTCTTCATCTGTGACATCCTCGGTGTTGAGGAGCGCGCGGGCCACCTTGACGTATTCCTCGCCGCCAATCAATCCCGCAATCTTGACAAAAGAGTCCTCATACTCAATCGAGCGCAACAGGACTAGTATCGCTTTTTTCTGATATATATTTACTGTCTCGCCCTCTCAGCGGTGCCATATAATGGGTATATGCCGTGTGAATAGTCGCTAACATAACTCCATACTTCGGGGCTTATCAAGAGCGGATGGAATGTAGACTTTTGCCGGTCGTCTAGCACATCGTACACCATCTGACCTATCACTATTTGGTCCGGCCGGGCAAGCGCAGTCATTTTCGTTGCAATGTTGATGGTGTAGCCCAAGATGTCATAGTGGGGCCTTTTCAACTTCTTGCCGTCGACGTTGAATATGTCCCATCCATATTGGACGACCACGTTTTCGCCAAGGTCAATTCCGATGCGCACATTTATCTCTGGATAGTCGTACTGATTCAGGATCGGGTTTATCCCTTGGTGCACTATCTTGACCATCGACCGGGCGCAATTGACTGCGTTGACGCAGGGCAAGTACTTGTCGTCGGTCGCAAGAAAGAACGCCAGTATTGCGTCGCCTACGTACTTTAACACATAACCACCATATGCTGACACGGTGATCG
>JBDZWB010000033.1:0-10651 GCA_040255975.1 Nitrosopumilales archaeon | reverse complement strand
TAGGCTATTACTTCTGAGGTCAGCCTCTTTGTACGCGCCTGTTTGCTGAACACGGAATAATGGAATGCAAAGGGGAGTGCAGAGACAATCATTCCAACGATTAGTGCGGAAAGAATTTGCAGCTGGTGGTCTGCAGACAGAATGTCGGATGCAGGGACAAACCCTCCGCCTGTCACGGCGCTAAAGATTATTGAAACGGCATAGATGTCGGGTGCGCCGCCTACAAGAATCAGGAACAATATCAGGCCGACCGTGTATGCAGAAAAAATCACGCCCACCGTGACCAACAGCTGCTTGAACCTGAGCATGCCGCCTCCAAGCACGCTTTTCATAGAGCTGAGCTTTCGCTCTGGATAAAAGAGCGCCATCACAAGGTAGACGAACGAAAGGCCGCCGACCCACTGCGTGTATGACCGGTAGAATACCATAGTTTCTGTGAGGTTTTCCGGCTCGGCTATCATTGAGAGGCCGGTCGTGGTAAAACCGGATGCGCTCTCGAAAAAGCTGTTGGTAAATAACGACATCGGATCGATCCCTTCCCAGAAGGGGTTGACATACATGTATGGAATCGACCCAAACAGGCTCAGGACAAGGAAACTGGATACAACCAAGATTGATGCCTGCTTTAGGTTGAGCGGCCTCTTTTCGCCGTACGCGTTCAGAATAAATCCGGCTCCCAGCAGGTGGACTGCAGCCAGGAATATTCCGGTGGCGCTGACGTTTTCGCCAAGCGCGGTCCCAAGGTAAGTGGGCGCTATCATCAGGATGCCGGCAAACTGGAGTATGAATCCAAGGTTTCCGAGGATTGGCTTGTAGTGCTCCCTGATGGATGCGCGGTAGTTCCGGAATGTTGTCTCTATGACGGCATTTCTTACGGCATCTGCAAGCGCGCGCTGCGTGACCATCCCTATGATTGAAACGTTGTCTGTAATCGGTATGCGCTTGACTTGGTTTATCCTCATAAGATGCAGAGCCTGCCCCACGTTTCCCCTTGACGACAGCGTGATGACAGGAGAAGTCATCACCGACTTTAGGTATACTCTGTCCGAATCTTCTCCCTTCATCACCACCTTGTCGAGTATGTCGCTGTCAGTGACGATGCCTATTGGCGCGCCGTTCCTTGTAGCTATTATCGTTTCGGCATGGCGTGCCTGCATTTCGCCTACGGCATATGCGACGTTGACGTTTTCGTCCAGCATGACAAATTCTCTGTGCATGTATGCTGTCGCCGGACGCTCAAGCGGGTCTTGCATTGCCTCTTATATGGACGGGCAGCGAAGCCTGCTTTTATTGGTGATCATTTCGAATCTTTTGGATATCCTTCTGATTATCAGCGTATTTTTCTTTATGCGGAGGCAAACTCGAAGTATTTTGGCGCGTGGGCCATTTTGTCGAAGAAATAATGCTACTCGAGCTCTGTGGTGCATTGCTTTTGATAGGTAAAGAATACTTCTCAACAAGGTTTATTTGCAATTACCTGATGGTTGATGGGAAAGGCATGCGAGCCAATAGCGGAAGAATGGTCAAGACCTGTTCTGCCAAATGCCCTGTTTGCCAGAGGCTTGTAGCCGACAGTGACAAGGATTCTCTCCTTGCAAGGGTAAAGCGGCATGCCAAGCTGAAGCACCAGAGGGACCTCGATGATGCAGAAATCGAGCTTGACGATCTGAGCGTTGTTGCCAAGGTTTTCGGCTAGGCAGAAAGTGGCTTGCAAAAGGTATCCATCCAGCCATTGGTCAAGTGACGATATTGCCAGACACAAGCCTTAAGAATGTCCAATTCTAGATACTATTTATGGGTGTTCCCCCTAATGGAAACAATGACTTGACCAACCTGTACGTCTGCAGGAAGTGCAAGGAGTCCTTCCTCTTTACTTCAGACAAGGAAGACCATGTACGCCAGACGGGGCACACTGAATTTATGATTGTATCATATGAACGCAAGCAGAACAAGGCAGGATTTGAAAACTAGCATCCTAATGCCTTGTACCTCAATGCGAGATTGGTCAAGAGTTGTCACCGCACATATTCTCAAAGAAGAAAGCGATATTTGATAATACGCCAATTGGGAATATGGAAATATGAGACACATTGATTATTAACAATGCATTGAGTTTCCATCCGTCTTGAATGCGGGACGAAAAAGGAATAGATCGATTGCAACAAAGATGATTACCGCCATCGCTTCTGTCATGCTAGCGTCCATGATGGTGTTCCCGTTATTCTTGGCAACTACTACTACCGCTGCTTCTGCCATACCTTTTCAAAATACTCTTGCACCAATTAGCAGTGATAATAACAATGGCATTAACGACAAAGTGGTAATCCTGGGCTTCTCTGACAACCCCAAAAGCCAATTCGTAAATGCAAAGCCAATTTTAGACCAGTATGGGTTCAAGGCTACCTTCTTTGTAATATGCAACAAGGTCGGGCAAAGTGAAGACAAAATGACATGGCAAGATATTGCAACACTGCAAAGCGAAGGACATGATATAGAATCTCATTCAATGAACCATGAACGCTTGGATGACATGTCTGCAAGCGAGCTAGAATTCGAAATAGGTCAATCAAAAAAGTGCCTAGCAGACCATGGCATCAACTCTACCATTTTTGAAACACCTCACGGTAGCGAATGGGACAATGCAACAGTAATCAACACGATTGCAAAATATTATGAATTTGCAAGACAAGGGTATCAGCAATTCATGTTTTTGCACTGTGATGGATATACTCAACATTCAAGCCAAAAGGATTGCAGAACTTTTTCTGATGACGGCACTTTGACTTTTGCAAATAGATATTCAATCAGGGGTTGGAGCCATAATACGATAGATGAAGAGTTTTCGTATGATGATGACGAAATATTTGATGAATTTGTAGAGAGGGTCGAGCGGCTCTCTGAACATAACACCAATGGAACTTTGAATGCCGTGATGGCAATTGGCTATCACAGAATAGGTGACGACGGACTTGATACCAACACGGAAATAGACGTGTTTGCAAGAGAGATGGAATATCTCCATGACAATGGCTTTACCGTACTGCCCATGTCTAGCCTCAAATACAATTATGAGGGAAATTATTTTTACTTGAATAATAATAATAATAGCAGCAGACCTGACAACGGCACTAACCATGATTCCGGCTGACAAATGCAGGCACCTTGGAGGTGGGCCGTGGAATGTTTGAAAGTAAACGTCGCCGGATTTAGACAGACTTGAGCTAGGGTAGAAGGCCGATTGCAATAAGCTGCTTCCAGGGCCTCTTTACAAACACCTCTGGGTTGTGCCCCTTGATGTTCACCTTTTCAGAAACCCGCTTTGTGAGATGCAGGGTAAACGCCGCTAGTGCCCGCCAGATAGGCGAGTTTGGATCCCTGGTGTATGAATTCAGCGCCCACTTGGCAGGCAGGTACGCCCTTGGGTGGTGCTTTTGCGCATACTCTAGAAGGGATTCGCGGGAGCTGTCAAGGATGTATCGGGCATGCTCGTATATTTCGTCGTTTGAGGCATAGTCGTGGCTTACAATCTTTACCTTGCCTCCCTTCATGACCTGGATTATGGAATCGAGATTGTTTTCAGATTCAATCGTGTTTACGCATCTACCAATCGTTGTCAGGACGTGGGAGTCGCTGCCTGCAACTGCTGGGACGTTGTTGTCCTTTGCAAACTTTTCCGCCACCAGATCTGAAAAACGGTCGACGTTGTTGCTGTTAAACGACTCCATCATGTCGCAGAGTGCCGCCTTTTCCCGGATGCCGTTTGTGACTGCGAATGGATGGGCCGCGCATGAAACCGCGCCCTGGCGCTTTATCTCGTCAAGGGTTTCTACAAGCGTCATCCCCGGCTTGATTGCACTGTGGATGCCGTATGCAAGGACGTGGCCCCCGTTGTTTATTGTAATTTCTTCGGCAGGGTAAATCCTGATCTTTTGATACTTCTCATGGGTCTTCTGGTACTCTAGAATCTGGCTATAGCCGTCAAGCGTGTTGTGGTTTGTGACAAACAGGACATCGATGCCCTTCTCAAGGGCCGCCTGCAGCTGGTCCTCAAGCCTCACTCCGCAGTCAAAGGGCATGCGGGCAGAGCCGTTCCGGTAGTTTGAGAAGGTGTTGTGGCAGTGAAGCTCGGCTGCAAGTACGTCGGTCATTAACCAGCAGTGATAATACGCAAACATGGGTTATATGTAGCCATGTAGGGTCGGCATCCATCCATACACGGCATATGGTTTAGAACTGGCCAATGCCTGGCAGGTATAGAGTAAACCTCCGCATCCGTTAAATGGAGGCAGAGTAAAGCAGTATGGTTCTGAGATGGCGATCAACTGCCCAGTATGTGACAAGACTCTCCCAGACAAGTTTGGGTCTTACAAGGAGGACAAGATACACGACATTCATTCCTTCATTGACGAATTAAACGCAGGCGTGGTTGCCCTCTCTGACCCTGTAATCATGGCACAGATGAGAGAGCGGTGGGATAGAATCTAGACCATACAGGATTGCATAAATCGCGGCTCAACATGCCATTTAATGGCTAGTCCCCCGATGCCTAAAAGCGCCCTTCGAAGAACTTTATTATCGTGATATCCCAACAACGATGTATGCAAGGTATGTAACTATCATTGTAGGATTAAAGATTCTGCGATGCAAGGTGCAGCATGCTCACAGATCAGAGATAAAGCATTTTTGAATGTTCGGCATAGAACATCCTTCTCGGGGCTCTTGTCGCAAAGTCGCTAAATACCCACTATGCACTATTTTTTTGGTCTGACTGCTGTTATTTCCTCAGAGCTTTCCAATGCGAACATTCCATCCATCTTGCGCGTAGCATCCAAAAAGCGCAGCCCTTTGCCTGTTGTCCTGTAGATGCCGGATGTATCGTTTGACAAAAGGTCGTTTGCGGTTAGCACGGCCAGATATTCCTTCAGCTGCGCATATGATAGAAATGCCCTATACATGATCCTGGTCTTTGTCGCACCCCCATTTGCTGTCTCTAAAATGTGAGAAGCAATTTCTGTTCTACTTCTATATTTCATTGTTCTTACTAGTCTTTTCAAGTATATTACCTAGGAGGGAACAATGTTGTACAACAAAAGTATGCAACCAATATAGGAGCAGGCCCTACTTGCCAAGCTGGAGTGCAGAGATGAAGCAGGCCCGGCTTTCAGGCTATTGACTGCAGAATGCTCTCCCCGATTCGATAAATATCCGATCTGTCATCCACCTATATGGAATTTTAGAAATGACAAAACATAGAAGCAGAACTGACATTACCGCAGAGATCCTTAAATCGGCAAACGGCCGCCAGGTAACCAAAATAAATTTGATGTACGGCGCCTTTCTGTCCTACGTACAGCTACTAAAAAGCTACCTTACAGTCTTGATAGAAAACGGGTTGCTGGAATACCAGAATGACTCTAGCACCTATAGAACCACGGGAAAGGGCGTAAAGTTTCTAGAAGTGTATGGAAAGATGAGCGAAATAGTACCAGGGGCGGGATTGCCAGAAGTGAAGCTATAGCGCAAACAATGGTCGTTTGGAGTACATACGTATATCATGCAAGCGCCAGAGATTTTATTTATTGGCTTTTGTCCATGCAGGATTGCACTGCCCGCTAGAAGAGTCAAGAGAATTATGTAGTGAGAAATTACACTATCCGAATCAATTTGTGTAACAGAAAGCTACTAACTCTAGATTATAACTCGTGGTTGAGTGTATGCCATTGTACAGATTTTATGTCTAACCAATGTGTCGGATGTAACAAAAAAGGCAATGTCATGGCTGAGCTGAACCAGCTTCCGATGTGCACTGACTGTTTTCAGAAAACAATTGTGCAAATTGTCGAGGGAGAAGACATTATGGCCGGCTCCAGCTTTAATTAATCCACATATTTTGATATCAATTTAATTTGCAAGTATTACACGGCTGCCAAAACTAGGCGTTTTAGGCTAGGACTTGAATTATCACTTGCACAAGTCAGGGTCGATTGTCGTAGACCTTGTGTGTCCTGTCGCTCTTTTATGATCCAGCATGTCTAGTGGAAAAAAGTATACCTGATTACAATCCTCGCAGCGATAAATGGCCAGCTTGTCAACCGTGTGGTGCATCGGAATCTTTCTTGCTTTCGACTATTGACGTTATAATTGGCTCTGTGAAGACTGTTTCAGCACCCTGTCAAAAATGACAGCTGGCTGCTGAAATGAACCGTGTAGAAAAAGCATGTGTTCCCTCGTGCGGCAAAAATAGCCATTGGACCTGAGGCGTTGAAAACCTGTAAAACGGTGTAGAAGATAATACACGCTACAGGATATTTCGATATACTCCGCATTCGCGTTTGCGATAGAAATTGAAGATCTTGGTTGCGGAGGATGAGCCCAGTATACGAGAGCTATACAAGATTGTGCTAGAGCTGCATGGGCATGAGATATTTTTGACCGATAATGGTCAGGACTGTATCAATATCTTCCACAAACATTTGGAAGCTTCCAAAAGTCTCAGCTCTCAAGACACAGCCGATTATCCTACCCCGTTTGACATTGTACTTTTGGATTACAGGATGCCGCAAAAAGACGGCCTCCAGGTAGCGACTGAAATACTATCAGCCAATCCAAGGCAGAAAATAGTAATGGTCTCTGCATTTGCAGCAGATGTAGTAGAAGGGCTGACAAGGGCTTTGAAGAATTCAATAAAGATTTTAGAAAAGCCAATCGAGATCGAAAACCTTCACGAGATCTTGGAAAACGAACGAAACCGGATCAGTCAACCATACCATGCCAATACCAGGAAGAATTCTCAGTCCACTCTATGGATAAGCGAGAACCTAAGAGAGAAAATGAAATAATCGAGAAATACGCTAAATGAAGATTGGAACAAAACTACTCTTTGCTTTTGGCGCTATCGCGTTTCTAATCATACTGTCAGGTTACATTGGATCTACCGAAATCAACAAGCTTTATTTTGCATATAACAAAGTGCAATACGAATTGCTACCCGCAGTTTCAAGCCTTTCAGAGATTGAGGCAACATTGCCAATTATTGAATTAGAACCTAGCGAATATCTCAACGAACCTGATAACGAACATCCAGAGGAACTGCGAGAGGCTCAAGAGCGCATCAAAGCGTCGCTTCTCACCTTTGGTCAGCTTGCAGGGGATGATAAAGCATCAAGCCTGTCAAATGAAGTGGATGAGCTCTTCGCCATGGCGCATGAGATTATTGCTCTCAAGGACTCGGGGGCTGACAAACTGGCATTGGACCAGATGTTCAGCGAGCTAGATGACAAGCTAGACGAGTTCCACGAAGAGCTTGATGCTGAAAAAGCTCTGATCAGCCAAGAGCTTGACGAATCAGGGGAAACGCTGAGGAGGGATATTGAAATTGCGTATCAGCTTGCCATCACCTTGGCTGCGGTCGCAGGTATCCTTGCAATACTAGTTGGCTTGTACATAACTCATTCAATATCAAGACCAATCTCAAAGCTGACGTATGCTGCTGACCAAATAGGCAAGGGCAACTATGAGGTAGAAACCAGTGTATCAAAAAGCTCTGATGAGATTGGTAGCCTGAGTATTCACTTTGGAAAAATGAAGGAAGAACTAAAGAACAAAGAAAGAATGCAAAAGGAATTTCTCAGTATCGCATCACATGAATTGAGAACGCCAATTCAGCCGATCATATCATATGCAGAGATGGCAGTAAAGGGGATAATCTCTCCAAATGCTGCACTGAAGGTGATAGCAAATGAAGGGCATCGTCTCTTGCATCTTGCCAATGACATTCTTGATGTCACCAAGATAGAAGGAGGAAGAATGAAATACTATATGGAGGAAATTCAAATGAACGAGTTTATATCAGAAATCGTTCGTTCACATCAATCAGTCAACATCAATAACGGTTCACCTATTGAAATGAGACTGGTAATAAATACCGGCCCAAGTGCATCAGTCTATGGAGACCGCATGCGTTTGGCTCAGGTGATGAATAACATCCTTGGAAATGCGACAAAGTTCACCACAAAAGGCAGTGTGACAGTAGAGACGGCGTTGAAAAATAAATCTGAGTTTCATATCAGTATTTCAGATACGGGACCGGGCATCCCATCAGATATGATACCCCACATCTTTAAGAAATTTGTTGCCCAGAGCGGGACGATAAATAACCAACAAGGGTCAGGTCTCGGGTTATTCATATCGAGGGCGATAGTGAATGCACATGGCGGCAGGATTCATGTGTCCAATAACCCAAATGGCATTGGTGCCACATTTACGATTGTACTGCCAACAACCCTTACAATCGACGATAATAATAATGATGATGACACCAAATCCGCTGCGATCAATGAAACGCACGCATAATAATATTGTGTAGTAACGGCATGCAAGTTATAAGGATAGATTGATTGTTTAAAAAATAATCTTCTTACTGCATTTTTGTTAAACATCATCGTTGGCTTTTGCCTAAACAAGCCAGAATCTTTCTTTCTGCAAACGCCAAGCCAGCCGGCTTCATCGAGTGAGGCTTTGCTCTCGACCAGTGGCTTTGCTTGTGGTCCTAGCATAGTTTTATGCTTTGAAAGCCAAGATCTGAATATCAGCAGCAGTGTGTACAAGCATATACCATGGATCTTGCCGGCTTGACATCTTTTAATCCATATTCGCAATTCCATATTTTCCGTTTTTAAATCTCAAACCTAAGAAAGTAGGGAACTGCATAATTATTCCATGGCTCGTATATGATGCCATCATAAGGGTCCAACGTGTACTGCCTGCAAAAGCCTGAAAGCCGGGATTCTTATCAGCCCTCATGCAAAAATCAGCCCGGCGAGTAGGGCTTGATAGCTTGTTTTTCAATTCATATCCTCTTTCCAATACTAATGCAAAACATTAGCCGTCACTTACCGGCCCGTTCATTTATAATTCTGTATTGTTGGTGGTTAGAAACCCGAAAGTGGAAAGTGACAATAAGATCGAATGCTGTGGCTGTTGCAAATGCGGCCATGAATTGCGGCGTGTATGCATCGAGCAGAGGTGCACTTGCTGCAATCTCGAAGATGGCTACTCGCTTTTAACGGGCGTTGACGCAGAAAAGTATCTTAGATCCTGAAAATCTGGATTTACGAAGTATTAATGGCAATTTTTCGTAGCTTGATATCAATGTCTTTTAGCAACCTGTTGTTTTCTTCCAAAAGCTCATTATTTTTACGCAGGACTTGGTTGTTTTCTTTTTGAAGCAAATAGCTCTCCTCAAGTGTCCTCGGGTCGTGACGATTGTTATTCGTCTTCATGACAATATGCCACAAGTACCTAATTTATGCGTCTTGTCCTCATTGCAGCGCGGTGCATTGCACCTGAGCGCCACAATCTGATTTTGGACAAAGTACATGCATCTGAAAAAATAGAAATTGATTGAACTGTAAAAAGATAGCAGTTTATGATACAGAGATGTTTTGACTGTCGCTTCAGAGTGGATCAGGAGTGTGGTGTTGATACAATTCCAGATTCTGATACGGCGTTGACTTGACGATGTTTTACATTCATCAAGGGTCAGTACAAAAGAAAGAGGAATTTTAGTGCGCGTGAGGTGGCGGGGCACTGCCCTTTGCAAGAGCTTCGTTGAATGTTCCTGCTGCCTTTTCATGGAATTCCAGACTTGACTGGTCAACCTTGATCGCCTGCGGCGGACAAACAGACACGCATGCCATGCACCAGATGCAGTCGTGCTCTCTTATTGGGTCTGACTTGTCTGTGTAGTCCTTTCTTCCGTCCCGAAGGCTGTTTTCACCTTCTCCCGGGCTGGTGGCGTTTTGCATTTCAATTGCAGGCACGTCCTGGTCTGTCCTGTACCACTGGTACACCTGGACTGGGCAGGCTTCGATGCATGCGCCGTCGGCATAGCACGAATCCCAGTCAACTGCAACCATTGTTCCATGGACTCCCAGTGGGACAATCTGCTCTCCCCGAGCTTCATATGATTTCTTGACTTCTTCATTTTCCGCCGCTTCAGCAGCCCTGCCGGGACCCCATACGAAATGAAAGTGCTCGCCGTCGGCGTGCTTGTGCTTGCCTATCACCTGATGGTTTTTTGGAAAGTCTGGATCTATTGGCATCAAGTGATATTATGCATAAGTCGTTTTAAGAGTTTTTTCTACGAAGTACTGACGGATATAATATGTTCTGCTCTCCTGCACGCCAGCCCGGCGGGCAGGGCCGTTTAGAAATAGATCAGGGCTAGATAGGCTGCAGCTGCTTGTCTTTGATGGCCTGGATTTTCAGTTTTAATGCTTCTATGCCCTGCTGCAATTCTACCATTCTATCCGAGTCTTGGGTGCTGCCTAATTCGATGCGCATCGACTCTAGTTCCCGCTCTAACTGGTTGATGTTTTCCAAAGAGAGATTCCTTCAATCGGTAGCACTTAAAGAGGTTGTGGAGGCAAAAATTTGATGCTGCATCCTAAGCAGGACTTGCAAGTTGGTGTGTTCCTTTTTGCAGATTCTGATAAATTTATCAGGATAAATGCGAGAGAAGAATGGTTGCTCCAAAAAATTGCAGTTTAGCCTTGATTTTCTTGACGGTCGCTTCTTCAGACAGCGCCAATAAGTGTGCGGGCGCTCAAGGAAAGAAAAAGAAAAAGAAAGTTTAGGCGTCTATCTCCCT
>JBDZWB010000232.1:0-2814 GCA_040255975.1 Nitrosopumilales archaeon | reverse complement strand
GAAGCGGTGGGACTTGATCGATCAGGTAAAAGGCATGGGCTTGGGGCAGACGACCGAAGAAGACCCGTTGGACATACTAAAGGTCCGGCTCGCCAAGGGCGACATAAGCCAAACAGAGTATGAAAAATTGCGCAAGACTTTGGCTGCGTGATCCCCCTCTCCCTTTGGTACTCCTCTCATTATATGCGCGTTTTGTGAACTGCTGCACGCAATGAACTGGTTGAGGAACAAGAGAAAGATCTCTAGCCAAGATTTGCTAGAGATGCTCAAGCGCATAGACCGCGCGTACCGGCTGGTGGATCTGAATGAAAAGGAGCCGGTGATACTTGAAACCGATCACAAGGAACGGCTGTTCAAAGTAAGGAGCGCAGAGGATGCAGACAAGTTCTACCGCGTGGATGCCGACATAAAGACGTGCACGTGCCCAGATTTCAATTTCCGCTTCCTAAAATGCAAGCACATAATCGCGGCCGAGTTTGCATCTGGCGCCGCATAGGATGATGAGGACATGGGGCACGGCGCAGTTTGTTCTAACAAGGGATGCAGCCACCGGCTTGGCCTGCACCGATATGACAGCAAGAAGAGGGCTCTTGTATGCAGCAGGTGCAGGTGCGACAGGTACAAGTAAAAATTAAATTCCGTTTTTGCCCTCTGTAAATACATGCAAAAGCTAGAGCCATATCACGGATCTGGAAAAAAAGTAGTGGTATACAACACATACGCCGACAAGGGCAGGCTGCATTTCGACGTCTTTGTACCGACTGACAAGAGCCAAGCGGGTCAGGTTCCAAAAGAGATGGATGACAAGGCTGTAGAGTATGCAAAAGAGTTCCTGAAGCTGATAGGCAAGCCTTCAGACGACCTTGCAGTCAACATGTGCGAACGATGTCACATCGACAACACCGACTTGTACGCGAAACAGCTGTGGCAGCTACCGGGAAAGGAAGTGTTCATCTGGCCGATGGAAGGGTGTCCAAAACCCTAGCTTTTTCCTTTTTGTAATTTCTGAAAGTGACCTGCATTGTCAAAATTAGATTCTTTAGCAAATTCTGCAATTGACTTCGCGGCGGACGAGCGTGTACAAGAATAGAACTATTTCCTATAAAAAAGCATCCTAGTTATTTATTACCTCCTTTGGTATCGTGTTCAATTAGGCCCTCTAAATGGGAACATATGTGATAAAGACACGCAGATTCGAAAAAAAGATGACGTTTGCATTCTTGAGTATGATAATTAGCTCAGTATTTCTTGTGGTTGTTGTGTTGGCGGCAGATATGCAATTGGCAATGGCTATTGACAATACTGGAAGCGTGGTTCTTAAGCTACATGGAGAGATACAGGTCTGGCTATACGACACACTAGCAATAGACACCGAGATCGGAGGATATACAACGGGAGAGGTTGAGCCTCAACTTGATCATGCATGACGCGTTTTCTACCTTGCGATCCAAAAGAAAAGATGTTTCGGCTGTGACGGTCTGCTTGACCATACAGCCTATACATTGTATCCGCTTTTAATGAAGCGGTATTTACTCGCGCTTTACGAGCACATAGTGGGGGACGTTTGCTATCGTCGCAGGATAGGAAGTCTTGTATTCCCATCCAAGCGCGAGCAGCTTCTTTGCCTCTGCAGCATCTGCCACAGTTGCAATGTCTACAATGCGCTTGCGCCGGGATTCTTGCGTTCCCTTGTGCACATGCTCGTTGCCATTTTCGTCCATCAGCTTCCACCTGATCTTGCCAGTGGCCGGATCTTCTCCGATCTTCTCAAAGGCTATCGGCTGGTTTGGAAAGCCAGCTGCCTTGCAGCGATTGCATTCTTGCATCTTTCTTTGCGGTTTTGATGCTTCCGCCTGAATTGATGTTGACATCGGAATAACATCGCAGGATTTGCTAATAACGGCTGGAGCACGGTGGGGAGAGGGAGCCCCCTCAGCTGTAGATGCCAGGACCCCTGCCGGTCTGTTCTTGCTCTTGCTGCTGGACAGAATTTACCAGTTCCTGCATCTGGCGCTTTAGTTCAACGGCTTCGCTTCTCAGCTCGCTCACGTCTATCTTGAATGGATTGTCGGCAAGCTCGTTTGCCTTCTCTATCAGGATTGCCGCACCTTCCGGGTCGGGAATGCCGCGTGTCGACGGCACGAGCAGTCCTGTGCACGGGATTCCGTTTGACAGGCAAGCTGCCAACAGCCCTCCTGATATCCCCGTAACAAATGCCGGCACCATCTCCTTTCTTGCCTTGATGTTGCTCAGGTAGGTATGGTCATCTGAACGCCCGTCGCTTGACAGCACGACGGGCTTTCTTCCAGCTTCTGGAAGACCCTGGGAGGCAACACCCTCAAGTACAATGATCTCTCGGATGTTGTTATCCTTAGCCCACCTGACCACGTCGTTTAGAAGCGAGTGGATGCCAGACAATATTACAGGAGCATCGCATACCAAGACACATGCAGTACCTTCATTGTTTGCATAAATCCGAAAAGGGTGCCGCAGCTTGCCACCTATGTAAATGACGCCTGGGGTTATGAAATCGGAATCAACATACGCGATCTGGTGCATCTTTTGCTGCTCTATGATGTAACTTACTCCCATTGCGCCGACGATCCCCGGACCCGGGAATCCCGCTATCAGTATCGCGTCGTTCAGCCTGATTTTTTGGCCACTTTCAACAGGCTTGATGACAGTCCTGCCTGGATTGTCGGCAATCATTTTTCCTCTTCCTCTGTGCCAGAAACAGTGCGCGGCATGGCTTCTTCTCTGTCCTCAATGTCGCTTGAAACGGACGAGCCAAACGACGTATCAGTTATCTTTTCC
>JBDZWB010000231.1:0-2835 GCA_040255975.1 Nitrosopumilales archaeon | reverse complement strand
CCAGTTCAGGTCCCGTGCTTTGACGTCTCGGTCTGTGCGCCGTCGACATGCTCGTTTCTCAGATGCTCTGCGACTTGCTCCGCAGTCGGAAAAGAGTAGTCGCATTTTGGACACGTAAATCCGGTGTCAGACATTGCCCTTGTTTGCACCGCATGGAATAAAATGATTAAAAAAATTCTAGCGGTTGGAGGCAGAGCGCTGCTTGGCACTATCCCTCTGCATGCTGACAACTCCGAATATTGCCAGAACGAGGCCAGCGACTATCATGAACAGAAACGCGTACTGTCCGTAAAAGAACGAGTCAGCAACTTCGGGCTCGCCGAATGCGCCCTGAGTTGTCAATATGCTGGCTGCCTGAGATCCGACTATGATCATCCCCGCAATACCGATCACTATCAGCGCTGAACCGACTGCGATGACGATTTTCCTGTTCTTGGCGCTTGACAACAGGCCGATGCCTATTCCGCCTAACATGCTGTCTGATGCACACAAAGCAAGTTAAACGTTACACGGGCCGGCTGCAAATTTCAGACAGATCGTCAACGAGCCTGCCGAGCGCCTTAGCCACCTTTTTCTGGTCGTCTAGGATAATATTGATGGCTGTCCTTTCGCGAGGACTTTTTGCCCAGTGCAAAATAGATTTGATATCTTCTATGCTGTCCTCTGCTTCTCCCAGCTGGCGCGAGCTGGACTCTAGGATGGCGCTCAATACCTCGTCCTTTACTTTTGCGGGATCCTTCAACGCATATGTGTCTTGAGCAGGAGCTGTTATGAACCTTATTACATCGATTCAGAGTGGTCCTGCCGATAGTGCTTTGTAAGGTCCTCCATCATTTCAAATGAAGCTCCGCATTCGTTGCAGGTATAGTTGTATCCTGCCGTAGGCGCGTCTGATGACATGGAAAACCATGGGTAAAATATGTGATAAGGGTTTAAGCCATCGAAGCGGCAGTCGCGTGGTCTATCTTGATGTGCTCGTCCAGATCAAGCATGCTTGGGAAATCGCGATTGCACTTGTCGCAGTGATATCTTGGCCTCTCTGGTGTATCCATTACTTTAACCATCCAACTAGTGTGCATTTCAAACTATAATACAGTTTCATAACCTAGTTTCAGCGAGTCAGCACCCAACAAATAACTACGAAGATGTGCAACAAGCAGTTGTTGTATGTCATCAAAGGATATGAAAAGAAATCATGAAATAAAGAGTGGTAGTGGTCCCGCATCGAATGTAGCTTTTAATCCCGAGCGTGGCTATGGGACAAGCGAACAGAAGGAAAAGATCAAGCAGGCAGGCAAGTAGCGTACAAAAGCATGGTGGAAGAACTGGCCAAAAAATTCTGCATTTTAGAAAGCGAGTTCTCAATTGTTAAATCCTTTTCGCCGCGTCTGAAGACAGATGGCCTCAAGAGGCGCTGTATCGCTTGATAGCGTGTGCACCTGCTTGACGTGCAACCATGACTTTGCTCTGGACTGCATAGACTGCACATGCTGCAAGGAAGGGACGCATTCAATGGTTCTGGATGGCATTGCTGCATCCGGCAAGAATATGCACATACCTGTAGGCTCTGTTACGCTGGAAGGCGACATGCAAGTTGGGACAAAGCCTGCGATGGTGATGTTTGCCCATGGAAGCGGGAGCGGCAGGCACAGCCCGAGGAACACGTATGTTGCCGGAGTGCTCAACAATGCGGGGCTTGGAACGCTGCTATTCGACCTTCTTACCGCGGATGAGGAGAGGATTGACGAGAGGACTGCCCATTTGCGCTTTGACATAGGGCTTTTGGCAGACAGGCTAGCTGGAGCCACAGACTGGTTGGTCAAGCAAACAGGCGATGCTAAAATCGGATATTTCGGAGCCAGCACAGGCGCCGCGGCAGCGCTGGTTGCCGCGGCGAGAAAACAGGACGTGATCAAGGCAGTCGTTTCACGCGGCGGCCGGCCCGATCTTGCCGGAGAGCACTTGTACAGAGTCCGTGCGCCAACGCTTCTGATCGTCGGAGGAAACGACCATCCAGTCATCGGCATGAACCAGGAGGCGCTCGATAAGTTGCAGATGGATGACAAGAGAATGGAGATCGTGCCGGGGGCAACGCATCTCTTTGAAGAGCCCGGCAAGCTGGAAGAGGTGGCGCGCCTTGCGCGCGGGTGGTTTGAGCGCTATTTGGTGGGGGAATGAATGACTTTTGAACAAACTCTGGATGCTGTGTCCTTTTACCTGACGCCAGACGGACCCTTGCTTTCTTTATGCTCTAGCTTCATGTGCTCCTCTCTATCCTGCACAGTTGTAAATGTAATGCCACATTCTTCGCATTTGAGCTCGCTGGCTCCTGAGGACATTGCTGCCAAAAAGGTAGCATTCATAGGATAAGTAGGTTTTAGCAGATTCTGCCTGCTCTGCTTCTCCACTCTCTTCTACTTGATCTTGCTCCTCTTTATCTTCTCCTGCAAAAGCATGACGCCCTGGATCAGCGTCTCCGGCCTTGGCGGGCACCCTGGAATGTAGGCGTCCACCGGCACAACGCTGTCGACGCCCGGCAGCACATTATACGAATCAAAATAGAGGCCGCCGGTTATAGAGCACGCGCCCATAGCTATCACATACTTTGGCTCCGGCATCTGGTCGTAGACCAGCCTCAGCCTCGGCGCCATCTTTCTGTTCACGGTTCCAAGCACCAGCAGCAGGTCGCACTGCCTTAGCGAGCCAAACGCCTCGAGCATGCCAAACCTTTCAACGTCGTATCTCGGGCTAGATGCCGCGCCAAGCTCTACGCTGCAGCATCCCGTTTCCAGATGTACCGGCCATAGCGAATAAAGCCTGCCCCAGTTGACGGCG
>JBDZWB010000230.1:0-2840 GCA_040255975.1 Nitrosopumilales archaeon | reverse complement strand
CGGCAAGACCTTTGACCTTGCTCTTTTTTGTTTGAGCAAGCACGCGCGCTGCTGCAATTGCGTTGGCGTGCGACTCTTTCAAGAGTGACAGGTCGTTTGTGCTGCTAAAACCCCAACAGCCATCCACAAGAACCCGGATGCCGCACCCCGCATTCTCCACCACTCTTATCTTTTCAAGCTCGCCATTGACGAAATTGACTTCGGTGTAGAGCCGCGATTGATAGCGCGTCTCCATATAGCTCGTACCCTTCGATGATGAAACGAGTGATCTGAGGCGGTCAATTGCGCTGGCATCGTGCATCACGTTCATGTTCTAGTGGTTATAGTTATGCGTATATCTGTATCTTTATATCATTCCAGCCAGATCGTCTTACCCGGCTTTTTGATCTGGTAGTGGGCAAACGTACCTCCCTTGACTGCGCCGTGCCAGTGCCACTTCCATGCCGGCACGCATACAAAGTCCCCTTCATCTAGATAGTGCACTTCATCCATCTTGACGGTGGCAGCCGTATCGCTGTCCATCTGTACCCCGGTCTGGAGCACGACCATTCCTTTGCCCCGGGTTGCAATCAAGACCTGATCAGTTTCGTGGTAATGAAGCTTGGTCCTAGCCCCATCTAGAAACGTCACGAGGAACGTTTCGACTTCTTTTGTAAGCGCGTCAGTTATCATTTTCTTAATCTCGACCTTGCCCTCAAAATAATTCAGCATTGACTGGTCAGGGACCACCTGTCCAATGTTTGATTTTTGCATCATTCTGTCTAGAATGAGGAGATTCTTATATGTCTACAGACTGACCGTTCTTGTACTTGCTGCTAAAGATCATGTCAACGATCTTTTCGGCCACTTCTTCTGGCTTGAGCATCCTCTCCCTGTTTTCGCGGTAGTATTCAGGATCTGATTCCTGCATCCTTGTGGCAACTTCGCCGGGGCATATTGCCATCACCCGTACGTGGTGGCCACCTACTTCCCACGCAAGACTCTCGGTGAGCCCCATCATGCCAAACTTGCTTGCACAATAAGCAGACAGGCTGTCAAAGCCAGTCTTGCCAGCCCCAGAGCTGACATTGATTATGGTGCCGGCATTATTGCGGAGCATGTAAGGCAGGACGGCCCTTGAGCACAGGAATGCTCCCTTCAGGTTCACGTCAAGTATTTCGTCCCACTCTTTCTCCGAAGTGTCTACCAGCTTTTTCACTGTAAAGATGCCAGCGTTGTTCACCAGAATGTTGATGCCGCCGAATTTCTCAACAGCTCTTTTGACTACGTTTTCAATCTGCGATGAGACGCTGACATCGCACTTTATTCCAATCACGCCGGCATGGATACCTTGGATCACCTTGACGGTGTCGTCGATTTCACTCTGTGTACGTGAGCATATAACTACATCCACACCGCGCCTTGCAAGCAGGATGGCAGTCTCCCTACCGATGCCTCTGCCGCTTCCGGTGACTATGGCAGCAGCCATTCAATAGTCCAGATGCGGCAGCCGATAAAAATCTAACAGTTATATCCTGTCTTGCACGCAAAAAGCCGGATGGACGTTATACCAGCGACACCTGCCCCAGAATTCAAAGAAATTACCGGGTGGGCAAACTCCCAACCTCTTTCAATAAAGGGCCTCAAGGGCAAGGTGGTCGTGCTCGATTGCTGGACCTACACGTGCATTTTCTGCCTGCGCACCATCCCAATTCTGAGACGCCTGCAGCAAAAGTACGGGAAATATGGCCTGCAGGTGGTGCAAGCGCATTCCGCAGAGTACCATTTTGCAACCAACCACGACAACATCAAACGGGCTCTCCAGCGCTACAATGTCGATATCCCAAACGCGTTTGACACAAGCAACAAGACATGGGATGCATACGGCAACATGTACTGGCCAAAGCACGTCCTTATAGATCACAATGGCTTTATCCGCTACGAGCATGCAGGCTATGGCGGCATCGCCGACTTTGAAGACATTGTCGTTGAACTCTTGGAGGAGGCGGGCAAAAAGCCGACGGAAGCAAGGGACGACGCCGACCCAGCCGACGAGATCTATGACACCTACGGCATGCACTTTTACGGAATGGCACCGGAAACCTGCATCGGCTACTCACGGCTCAGGCGGTTTGGCAACAACCAGACGCTCAAGCCCGATGTCGCAAACGTCGTAGTCGATCCTGGCGCCCATGACGTCAACGTAGTATACCTGCGCGGCAAGTGGATCTGGCAGAGGGAAGGCGTCCAGTATGCACCGGGTGGCAAGGAGCAGAACCCAGCCGTGATAATGAACTACAATGCCGCCAAGCGGGTGCACGGCATTATGGGCACGTCCGACGGCAATCCCGGCAGAATAGAGATAAAGATAGACGGCAACCACTTGACCAAAGATCAGCTGGGCAAAGATGCCAAGCTGGAAGGCAATGTCAGCATTGCGGATATCCAGTGGCCGTTCATGCACAATCTAGTTAAGGCTGACAAGCCAGAGATGCACGAAATAGAGATAATCCCGCGCTCTGACAATTTTGTGTTTTACACATTTGTCTTTGGATAAGTTTTTTATTCTTGATCCGACGGGTTTGAGTCATGGAAGAAAAGCAGGCCGAGCTTGCAGAGGGCAGCATTGCGCCCGACTTTACAATGAAGGACAAGGACGGCAAGACGTTGAAACTATCAGATTTGCGTGGTAAAAAGAGCGCTGTCGTTTACTTTTACCCAAAGGATTTCACTCCTGGCTGCACGATGGAAGCAACCGAGTTTTCCCGCGACTACAAAAAGTTCAAGGACGCGGGCATCGAGATAATAGGCATACGGCCCGAGGGCGAGGAGCAGCACGACAAGTTCGGAGCCAAGATGGG
>JBDZWB010000229.1:0-2847 GCA_040255975.1 Nitrosopumilales archaeon | reverse complement strand
GTTTGTACTTTGCAAAGAGCTCTGACGGCGAAAGCACATTTGGCAACGCAACCAAGCTGGACGACAGTCCTGGTGAGCCGCAAGTTGCAGCATACAACGGGACAGTCTTTGTGATATCTGGAGGGCTTGACCCAATAGAGGTAAACGGACTGCGTTTCTTCAAGAGTACCGACGGCGG
The DNA here is from genome assembly GCA_040255975.1 of Nitrosopumilales archaeon. Classification (GTDB taxonomy): domain Archaea; phylum Thermoproteota; class Nitrososphaeria; order Nitrososphaerales; family Nitrososphaeraceae; genus Nitrososphaera. The sequence continues at coordinate 2,669 of JBDZWB010000229.1, read as the reverse complement.
GGAAACCTTCTCAGACCCAGTCCAGATCGATGCGGAGGGAGAGTTTGTGAACCCTACTAATGTTGAAATAGTTGCCGTCAGCGAGGAGGAGGCATATATCGCAGGGCAGGTCTTTGTAGGTGGCAACGATGAAATCCTCCTTTTGCCGATTTCCGGTGACAATGCAACAGGCACGGTAAACCTGAGCAAGAACGCCAAGATATCCGAGTGTCCGTCTATTGCGATAGCCGGTGACAACGTTTATGTCGTTTGGGAGGATCTGACGCCGGGCAACCACGAAGTGCTGTACGCTAAAGGCACCAGAATTTGAAAAGGTGCGGGAGGAGGGATTTGAACCCTCGAACCCCTAAGGGATAAGAGCCTCAGTCTTACGCCTTTGGCCAAGCTGGGCGACTCCCGCTCCCGTTAACACGCTTGCCTCGCGCTAATTTGAATATTGCGTGGCGGTAATGGTTTTTATAATGCCTGCGAACATTGACAGCAGCAGATGCTAATCCCGGTTCGCTGTTTTACCTGCGGCAACCTTATCGCAGACAGGTACGCCGAATATTCAAACCGCGTCAAGGCAGGGGAGGATCCGGCGAAAGTCATGGACTCGCTCAACATAAAGCGCTACTGCTGCAGAAGAATGTACATTTCAAGCGTCGAAACCATCTACCAGATTATCCCATACTACGAGGCGCTGAGAAGACGCATGTCCGAGATCCAGTCAGAGATAGAATAATCATAAACAAGTAATAAATAACGACAGAATCTGGTCAAACATATGCCTTCTATAACCGCAGTCCGCGGCAGAATAGTTTTCAACAGCAGAGGAAGCAAGACCATAGAAGTCGATGTCATAACTGATAACAAGTTTATGGGAAGGGCGTGCGCTCCATCTGGCGCGTCCGTCGGCAAGTTCGAGGCCCAGAGCTTTCCAGACAACAAACCAGAAAAAGCTCTTGCAATGCTCAATGCAAATTTGAGCAAGTTTGTCGGCCTGCAGGCCGACGACATGAAAGCAATGTTTGACGCATTGCGATCAATTGACAAGACTGACAACTATTCCACGATAGGAGGGTCGGTCGCATACGCGCTTTCAATTGCAGCTGTCGACTCGGCTGCCAAGGCGCTCAACATCCCGCTTTTCAAGCTGCTAAAGCCGGCCAAGCCGTATCGATTTCCATTCCCGCTGGGCAACATTCTGGGCGGAGGGGCTCACGCAGGACCCGGCACCCCTGACATCCAAGAGATTCTGGCATGCCCCATAGGTGCAAAGAGCATGACGGAGGCTCTGGAGATGAATTTCAAGCTGCATGCCGAGACACGCAAGGTCATCGAATCTATAGACAAACGCTTCACATATGGAAGGGGCGATGAAGGTGCCTGGGCTCCGAACGTAAACAATGACCAAGCTCTCGAAATAGTAGAGAAGGCGGTGAAAAATTGTGGCTACACCTTGGGCAAGGACATGGCGATCGGAATTGACTTTGCAAGCTCGTCGTTCTGGGACGAAGAGAATCATGTGTACGACTATGTACGGCAAGGAATAAAGCGTGACACAGGCGAACAGATAGAGTTTGCAAGCAGGCTTATGCGCGACTACAAGCTGGTCTATGCGGAAGATCCAGTCCAAGAAGGTGATTTTGAAAGTATGGCAGTGCTTACCAAAAAGAACCAAGAGACTCTGGTTACAGGAGACGATATGCTAGTCACAAACGCCGCCAAGGTAAAAGAGGCGGTAAAGTACGGAGCCTGCAGCGGAGCGATATTGAAGGTTAACCAGGCAGGGAGCTTGTATGACGCGATAAAGTTTGCCGAAGAATGCACCAAGAACAACATCAGGATAATAACTTCCCACAGGTCGGGAGAATCTGTAGACTCGCATATTTCACACATCGCAATCGCCACAGGATCCAAGATGATCAAGACAGGCGTCCTTGGTGGCGAGCGGGTGGCCAAGCTGAACGAGCTCGTGCGCCTTACAGAGTATGATTTAATAGAAGGTATGGCTGAACTGACCTCTGCATAATGAGCAATCCCGAAGACGCCACTGACATTGAGGAAACAGGCGCACCCGTAGAAGAAGAGTCTGCGCCGATTGAAACTCAGGAAGGTCAGGAGGCAATTGATACCGATAATCTAGAAAAGATGATACTTTCCACAGGTATACGTGTAGGCACTCCAGTAAAGACGAAATTCATGGCTCCGTTCATAGTCAAGGCTAACCCCGAGGGCCTCTACATCCTTGACATCAGCAAGACTCTGGCAAGGATTGATGTAGCCGCCAAGTTCATTGGCAGGGCAAACATCTCAAAGGTTGCAGTAACTTCTGCCCGCGAGTATGGCAAGACCCCGGTGCAAAAGTTCTGCGAGATCACTGGCGCAACCCAGATCCTCGGTAGGTTCATGCCCGGGACGTTTACCAATCCATCGCTTCCAAACTATATGGAACCAGAGATCGTAGTTGTAACCGACCCTCAGGCAGACCAGCAGGCAGTGATCGAATCCACAAGGGCAGGAGTACCGGTAATAGCCATCGCCAACAGCGACAACGTCACTTCGAAGGTCGACTTGGTCATACCTGCAAACAACCGCGGACGCAAGGCTCTGGCCACGGTCTACTGGCTCCTCACAAGAGAAGTCCTGAAGAAACAAGGATTCATCAAGTCAGACAGCGAAATGCT
>JBDZWB010000032.1:0-10937 GCA_040255975.1 Nitrosopumilales archaeon | reverse complement strand
CATTACCCATAATGTGCCTTTTTGTCTCGTTTTGGAAGAAGGGCTAAAACGCAGGGTGCACGCGCTTCGCGGGATAAAGTACGAAGATGCCAAGAAGCTGGCCGAAGGCCTGCCCTTGTTGCCCGGGGCAAAAGAGCTGTGCTCTGCGCTGAAAAAGGCCGGCTGGAAAATGATTGCAGTCTCTGGCGGCTTTACCATAATCACCGACCGGCTCAAGACAGACCTTGGTATCGACAAGATATTCTCAAACGAGCTGATATTCAAGGATGGCAAGCTCGATGACGTCATCATGAATGTTACTTCGGACAAGGCGGCAGCCGTGAGGGACACGATAAAGGAATGGGGTATCAGGAAGGAAGACATTGTAGTTGTAGTGGACGGAGCAAACGACCTGAAGCTGTTTGCACTTGCAGGCTATACGGTAGGTTTCTGCCCAGTCAACATTGTAAGAGAAAAAGCTGACGTCTCGATAGACAAGCGCGACCTCAGCCTGCTACTGAACCTGTTAAAAAAAAATTTCGGTGAAGCTGTGCTGGTGAACGCAGCGAGCAGAAAGCAGTGACCGACCCGTTTTTTAACTCCCCTCTTTCAATACTGCTGTGCTACAGGTAATCCCTGTCAGGGTTTCAGGGGATGTGAGGTCCGGCGACAATCTTGGAACAATTATCCTTGCGGCCGCCAAACAGAACAATCTGGAAATTCTAGACGGTGACATTCTTGTAGTAGCGCACAAGGTGGTGTCAAAGGCAGAAGGGCGCATTGTCAGCCTTGCTGATGTCAAGCCATCGCAAAAGGCGAAAAAGATGGCAAAGGAACATGGCAAAGACCCGCGCATCATGGAATTGATACTGCGTGAGTCGGTGCAGATTCTGCGGGCCAAGAACGGCATAATCGTCTCGGAAACAAAACACGGTTTGGTGTGCGCAAACGCCGGCGTTGACCAGAGCAACGTACCGGGCGACACAGCGCTTATTCTTCCGGCCAATCCCGATAGATCGGCAAAAGCGCTTGTGGAGGCAATAAAGAAAAAGGCAGAGAAAGAAATCGCCGCAATCATTACCGATACTTTTGGAAGGCCATTCCGTGAAGGCCAGACGAATGTTGCCATCGGAGTTGCTGGCATCAATCCCATCAAAAGCTACATCGGATCACGTGACATGTACGGCAGGAAGCTGAGGGTGAGCGAGATTGCCATCGCGGACGAAATAGCGTCTGCCGCCGAGCTTGTCATGGGCAAGTCAGAGGGAGTTCCTGTAGCAATTGTGCGCGGATACAGATTTGAAAAGGCGGCAAAATCTTCTGCAAAATCGCTACAGCGATCCAGGACGCGAGACCTTTTCAGGTAGCAACTGTAACATTTAATATAACGTCGAGGTAATTTTACTTCCGTTCGTTACCATGAGTGCTTCACCTACAAAGTCGATTGACGTGAGGGGGCTTTACTGCCCGGAGCCGGTATTTCGGACAAAGATGGAGATCGAGCGCCTAAAGATCGGGGACATACTTAAAGTGGTTGCCGACGACCCAGAATCCGAAGAGGACATTTCAAGATGGGTCAACCGCAACGGGCACCAGCTCGTGTCTCTGAACAAGACCGACAAGGACCTTGAATTTGTAATAAAGAAGGCAAAATAAATGACCACAGTCGCTAGGCCGGATGTCGTGGAACGTATAGGACACACTCCCCTAGTGGAACTAAAGTCGTTTTCGAACACGAAAGTAAAGTATTTCGCTAAACTGGAATGGCACAACCCGTTTGGCTCTGTAAAGGACAGAGCAGCTTACTGGATGATAAAGGACGCAGAAAGGCGCGGCATTCTGAAAAAGGACAAGAGCATAATCATCGAGCCATCGTCAGGCAACACTGGAATTGCGCTTACTGGTATTGCATCCGCACTGGGTTACAAGGTGGAAATAGTGATCCCGGAAAAGGTGAGTGATGAAACAAAGGACATCTTGCGACACTTGGGCGCGACGCTGCACGAAACGTCAGACGATCTGTGCCCAAGAGTAGGTGCTGGGACAGACCAGAGCATTGCGCTTGCAAAGGCAATCTCAAAACCTCGCCCGGACATTTACTATATGCCAAACCAGTATGAAAATGATGCCAACTTTCTCGCACACTATGAAAGCACTGGACCGGAAATCTGGAAGCAGACCGACGGCACTGTAACTCATTTTCTCGCAGGATGCGGAACTGGCGGCACGATAACCGGCACGGCAACATTTCTGAAAGAAAAGAACAGAAACATCCGCGTCATTGCGGTGCAAGCCCAGAAGAACCACCTCTTGCAGGGACTGCGCAACTTTGAAGAATCATCGATGCCAGAGCTATTCAAGCGCCGTGAAAAAGTCGTCGACGAATGGATGACTGCAACCAACAAGGACTCGTTTGACGCAGTGAAGCTGCTGGCAGAAAAGGAGAACATACTGGTTGGACCCTCATCGGGCTCTGTATTGACTTCGATGCTCAAAGCTGGTCAGAATGTTGATGCTGGAGTCGTCGTCGGGATCTTTGCAGACGACGGCAGAAAGTTCAAGAGCCTTTACGTGAAGGAAGGCATCATGAGCGAACAGGAATATGACAGGGCGTTCCAGAACGCCAAGCACATGTCGCAGCTGGCCTACAGCCTGAAATAATTAATTATTAATTTCTGCGCTTTCTCTCTGAAAGCCATCTTTCAACGTCGATGGCAGCCATACAGCCAAATCCAGCGGCAGTCACTGCCTGCCTGTAGCGGTGATCGTGCACATCGCCGGCTGCAAACACCCCTTCGGCGCTTGTCTTTGTGTGTTCCTTTAGGACGATGTATCCCTTATCGTCAAGTTCAAGCTGACCTTTGAATATTGCAGTGTTGGGCTCATGGCCTATTGCGACGAAAAGCCCGCCAGCCTGAAGGACTGTCTCTTTGCCACTTGCTATGTTTTTTACCACGACTGTCGCGATTTTCTTGTCGCCCTTGATGTCAGAAACGACGTTGTTCCACAAGAACTCGATCTTGGGGTTTTCTTTGGCCTTCTCCTGAAGGATCTTGCTTGCACGGAGAGAATCGCGTCTGTGCACTATCTTGACAGACTTGCCAAACTTTGTCAGGAATGTCGCCTCTTCAAGCGCCGTGTCGCCGCCTCCGACTACTACAATGTCCTCTCCCTTGAAGAACGGACCATCGCAAGTCGCGCAGTAAGATACACCTCTTCCGCTGAATTGCTGCTCTGCCGGTATGCCGAGCTTGCGCGGCGAAGCGCCAGTGCACACGATGACGGCTTCTGCAGTGTATGTCTCGGAATGCGTCGTAACTGCAAGCGGTCTCTTCTTAAAATCAACCTTGATGACCTCGTCGTCAACGATGACGCCGCCAAACCGCTCTGACTGCTGGCGCATGTTCATCATCAGCTCGGGGCCAAAGATGCCATTTGGAAAGCCGGGATAATTCTCAACTTCGCTCGTGGTCATGAGCTGGCCGCCGGGCAGAGTGCCAGAGATTATCAGGGTCGACAGTTTCGCCCTTGATGTATAAACGCCTGCTGTGTATCCTGCAGGTCCAGATCCGATTATCACTACGTCATAATGCTTCTTGCGAGACTCGCCTTCGGACAATTACAGGGTGACATTTCCATGACCTCTTAATAATCCGTTCGGAGTTGACCGAGAAATATGAATTTTAAAGAAACATGATGCAATATTCAAAAATTAATCATGCAGTCATGCATAGGCGAAAACTTCAGTTCAAGCGACTACTCTTGTTAAATTTATTCGCCATTTTGATGTGGTTGGAACATAGCGCTCCGTTTTCAACCACTTGTATTAGCTCCTCCTGCCAGTGGGCATTATAGAGCGGGCATTTTTTGTTCTTGCAGAATGGTTCGCCCCCGTTCACAAAGAAGAATAGCGCTTGCAGTGCATAGACTCCTGCAGCCTTTGTCATTCTTGGGTCGCCATACTCTATGAACCTGCCTGCGAACTCTTTCTTTAATCTGGCAATATCGGCCACTCCGCCAAGCTGCGCAAGGTAGAACTCTTTTGGCTTGGCTGGGGCCTCTACGATGCCTGTGGTGGATATTATGGATGGCGTGCCACATAGCACCACACGGCCGTGGTAGCGCCAATCTTCTTCACTGAAGGTGCAGGTTAGCAGATCTGTGATTACAATGTGCACATGAGATGCTTCCTTTTCTGATATCATTTCCGCAAAAATCCTCTGCAGCACAAAGCCGTCGTAGAGCGGCATCATCATGTCATTGGTTGCTTTAGGCTGCTTTTCAAAAGGCTGCTTTAGGTCATATATCCTTGCATGTCCAATTCTGTCATCGTACTGAAAGGGTGACCTGACATCCACCTTACATCTTGGAAATATGTTTGCAATCCTGTCGGCTATTTCCTTAGAATCGACGGCCGAGTTGGAATACAGGTAGACGTGTCGAAAATCCAAACAAGAAAAAGGGAAAGGATGAAAATAAAAGGTTACTTGACCTTTAGCTTTGGTGGGTTTGGCATCTCTTTCAGCTTGCCAAGCGCCACTTCGGCCGCCTTTTTGCCTGACAGCAGCATGGATCCAAAGGTTGGACCCATCCTGGGGAGGCCATGGGTCTCAGTGACTGACATGCCTGCTGCAATGAGGCCCGGGAATACCTCGCCGGTAAATGTGACGACCGAGTCTTCGCTTCCTTCAACCCACATCGGGTCCATGCCCTTCCACTTCACATAGCCCCTGTCCATCAGGCGCCTTACGGCAACAGAGTCGTGGCCAGAGGCATCGATCACTATCTTGCTTTCCAGTGCAACCGGATCCACACACGTGATGTTTCTTGGCAGAGCCGACACCGGCATCCAGTTAACCACCACTCCGCCGACGCGCTTGTTCTTGAGCACTAGGTCGTCAAACTTTGTAAGCTGCAAGAATCGCACGCCTGCGTCGCACGCTGCGCTAATTGATTTAGAGCATGCGTTAGGACCCCAGGTCGCGTAAAGACCATCGCTTATCTTTCTGTATTGGACTCCAAGCTCGTCCCACACCTTCTGGGCCGGCGCCCTTACGGTCACTGGATTCATCATGTACCCGCCTACCCAGTAGCCGCCTCCAAGTTAGTTGTTCTGCTCGATGATAAGGGTGCGGACGCCTGCCTTTGCTAGGTCTCTGCCCGCGGTAAGGCCGGCCGGGCCGGCGCCAATAATGATAACGTCAGAATCGACATACTCTCTCATGGTCTCGTTAAACATGTCTGCAATGGTCCTGGTGATCTCCTTCTCGCTCACGTCGGCGAATATCTTTGCCATACGAGGTATCCTCTTTGATGGGTATTAATAGATTATCAGCTAGGCGTACATGTTCACAAAATTGGAGTATGCTTGCCTGATCTTGAACTGCTTTGGCGGGTTCTTGAAGCCGTAGGCGCTGATGACTTCTGACGCCTTGCCTCCCTTGACCTTTTTGGCAGCCGCACGCACTACATCCAAAAGCACGTTGCCTGCGTTGGCGCCGTCATTTGTGCGCAGGGTCAGGTCCATCACGATCTTGCTTCCAAGGAACCCCTCACTGGACATCCAGTAGTAGCTGTTGCGCGAGTCGCCGAGAAAGTCCGTGTATTCTGTCGTTCCAGCTACAGACTCGAACTTGTACGGGGCTTCCATGCTTATAGAGCTGGTCTTCATGCCGCGCTTTAGCATTCTGATTCGCTCATCCATCGTGTTCTGTGTCTCCGCGCTGCCGCCTACATCGAGCTGGTAGCTCTTGTCGACATGAACGCCGCGCTCTACCATAAAGTCGATCATCCCCTTGTGGAACGCGGTTCCTCCAAACTGGCTCAGAAGGTCGTCGCCAGCAAGCACCAACCTGCTTGACGCGAATTTCTTTGCAATGGCAGGATTGGTCGCTACCTTGGCAGGCGTCGCGTTGACGAATGACGCGCGGACCGCAAGTGATGCCTTTGCATACTCGAGCGATGTTTTGTCCGTCCCTGATGAAATCAGGTTCAGGACAACCTGCGCGCCTGACTTTTTCAGCTCCTTTGCAAATTGGTCTGAGGATGTTTTGACAGGGTTGTCAATCTTGCCGTTCTTGTCGGCCAGAATGCCTGGGGAGACAATAACCTTGGAATCCTTTGAAGAGTGGTATTTCGTGATTTTGTTCGCAACCTCTGATAGGCTCTTGCCCACCTTGGATGGATCGATGTCAAAAGCGGCAACGACCTTTATGTCAGATGGTTTGAATCCTGCAATCTTTTGGTGCCAGAGGCCGACCGTATTTTTGCCACTATAGTAGTCAATGCCCTGCACAAAAGTGGAACCGACGTTGCCGACGCCGATGACTGCAACCCTGATCTCTGCCATACTAGGCTATGCAATAAAATGTGTAGATTTAATCTTTTGCCGGTGGCTTGTTGGCGACGCCGCTTCCGACGCTGTGGTCTATCTTTGTCACGAGATCGATAAGGTCTGACTTGTGGGCATTAAGATATTCCTGGCCCTTGTCCTGCAGCCTTATCTTGTAAAGCCTGAGGTCCCTGTGGGCATCAAAGAATTGTTCCATCATTGCGCTGCCGTGCTTTGTTGGACTTACAAGTTCGTCAAAATACTCTAATGTCGATGTTAGGTCACCCTTCTCGATCGACTCTCTTGCCTTACCAAGGACTTCCTTGATGTCCTTTAGCTGTTGCATCGGGGCGGTAACCTGCTTGCTGCTGAAAAGCCCGCTGCGCTTTGTGACGCCGACCTTGTCAGCGATCTCTTTTGGAAGCTCGTAATATTCTTCCTTGCCAGTAAAGCTCTTGCGCTCGTGCTTTATCACAAGGCCCTTCATGCCAAGGCGCATCAATGCATCCTCGACCTCTGCCTTGTCCATGCCCGTCACCCAGACTATTTTGCCGACATAGTCATACCCCTGCCTTATCGACTCGAGCACCACGACTTCGACAATTCTGCGGAAACCTTCCTCTGCGCGCGCAGTTTCAAAGTCCCTGTCGCGCACGGCCTTTCTTGCATTCTGAATGTCTATCTCTATTGATCTCTTTAGAGCATCGAGTCCTTCGTCAACCTTGCCACTGAGCGTAAGATAGCAGGCCTTGTTGTACCATGACATGCCGTCGTTTGGGTTGATGTCGATTGCCTTTTCACAGCATTCAATAGCCTTGTCGTAATTCTTCATCTTGTAGTAAGCAAGACCTTTCAAGTTCCACGCCTCGGCGTTGTTCACGTCGACTTGAAGCGCCCTGTCATAGGAACCGATGGCAATGGTATATTCATTCAAGTGAAAATTAGCGTAACCCCTCTTGATCCACGCGTCGACAAACTGAGGGTCGAGCCTGAGGGCAAGATCAAAGCTCCTGATGGCGTCCAGAAACTTTTCGTTAGACATGTGGTTGACGCCCTTCTTGTAGAGGTCCCGCTTTTGAAAATCGCTGTCGTTGTAGTCGGGTTCCCTACTGTCTTCGGAAGGGGCATCCTTGCTATCCCTTCCAAACAATCTGCCCATCAAAAGTACATCTTCCGTTTCGCAGATAAATAGATTATGATGTGTCAAGAGGCTTTTATAGCCTGCACGTCATGATCTGAACCATGAGCGAGAACAAGCCCGACAAGATCGAGTTCAGGATGCTGGACTATTCAACAGTTGACGGCGACACCGTAACGTTCAAGCTTGAAGATGGCACGATAGTAAAGGTAAAGGTGGGCATAGAGCGGGTGGGTGTGGCCACAAACTACCGCAACCCCGACGGTTCGCTCCACTATGCGGTAAACACTTCTGTCAAGCTATATGTCATACCGCATGACAAGAGATTCACGCTTTCAAAGAGCCAGATCAAGGGTCAGCTACCTCAGCAGGATGACAGCAGCAAGCGAACGCCGCCAAGCCACTTTGCCTGAATGTAGTTAGCTTTCATAATTCTAGAGGCGCAATGATTTCCCCTTTTATCCGATATTGAGCCGCGCTTGCGCAGATGAAGAAGGCCCCAGCTATTTTACTAGCTATGCTTGTAGCCGTTTCCGGAATTTCTGGATCTTTTTACTTTGCAGGCGGACAGGAACAGGCTGCAATTCAACAAGCTCAAATTACTGTTGAAGAAGATCAGGCGCAGCCGGGATCTCAAATAGACGTCAGCGGAAGCAACTTTGAAGCTGATTCGGATGTATCAATTTATTTCATGTCTTCTGCGCGGGCTGACATGACCAACGGCAGTGCATTTATCCTGCAAGAAGTCCTTGCAAATGAAACAACGCCGGCAGACGAGCCGGCAGGGGGAGGAGACCTTTTTGGCGACGCGCTGAACGCACTAGAGAACTTGCTTGGGATGGGTGGTGAAGAAGGCGACGCATCCCCTGCCGAAAACGAGGGCAGCCTCCTTGTAGCCCTTGCAGAGCTGACAAACGGTACAATTAGCCTAGAGTGCGACAATCAAAATATCGCGGAGGGCGAGCTCAACAACACAAACCTAGTGAACCTTGCAGCGGAATCTGGCACGTACAGCGAATGTGGGATTTCTATTTCCGATGGCAACACGACTGACATTGGAGAAATTGGCAGCCTAACAATCACTCCCGATGCTGACGGCACTTTTGAAAGCAGCCTAGTGGCTTCTGCTCCTGCTGACGATCAAGGATCATTTGAAGAATCTATAACGGTGCCAGATGTTGAGGCTGGTCAGTACGCGATTCTTGCACTCAGCAGCGAAGGTTCTGCAGCAGTGTCTGAACTCGCAGTCTCCTCCCAGCCGGCGGTCGAAACTCCGAGCCAGAATACAACCGGTGTCATGAACCAGACTACTCCTATACCTGAAGGCAACGACACTGCAGCACAGAACCAGACGATGGAAAACCAGACTGACGTTGCCGAAGCAAGCGTGCAGGTAGAGGAAGATAATGTCGAACCTGGCGAGCCTCTTCCAATAAGCGGCGAAGGCTTTTCGCCAAACACGCCTGTGCAGATATTCATAAACAACGTCCAGATCACAAACATTGTAACAAACGTGGAAGGCTCATTCAATACGGTAGTCATTGTGCCAACCACGGTGAACACGGGAAATGTTGACGTTGAAGTGCGGACAGGGCAGACCAACATTGTAGAAAACGTCGTCATCGTAGAGCCGGATGGGCAAAACCAAGGTCCGGCGACCGTGCGATTCACGTCCGTATCGGCCACAGATAACGCTCGCGCGCTCAGAGGAGCACCTTTCACGATATTTGACACAAGTACAGGCGAAGTCGTAGAATCAGACAAGACACCAGGAGCAATCGAACTTGACGCAGGAACATACTCTGTGTTCTACTCCGACTTCCGAAACTTTGAATTCGAGTCCGCGCAGCCTGGAAGGTGGGCAGACACCGACGACGGCGGCTCTGGCCTCATAACTGTACGAGAAGGCCGGAACATGACTGTCACTGCAATGTACAGCGAACGTCCTCAGCCGCCTCCACAACCGAGGGAAACAGAGAACTCGATCACACTCCGTGCAGAGGATACCGATGGACAAAGGATAAACAGCATGTTTGTCACACTCTACAACGCGGGCACTGGTGAAAAGATGGAGCAAGGATTTACTCCGCTGAGGGTCGATGGCCTATCGCCCGGCACCTATCCGATATTCTTTGCAAACTTTGCCAACCTTGAGTTTGTTGCTGCATCGCCAGGCAGGTGGGTGCAAACTCCCTTTGGCGGAGCTGGTCTTGTGACGATACCTGACGACGGGGAAGACCACAATATCGCCGTGACTGCAGTATATGACCGGACCACTCAGGTAGTAGAAGAGGAGTTTAACATACAGGCTCCACTGGACATACGTGGCAACATATACTCTATAACTTCGAATCTGACGCGGCCGGAGGGTCCATTCGTAATGTCCGGCTCATATGCGATCAGGGTAGATGATGAAGATCCACTGCGAGCAAGCTTCTCGGCGTACTTTATGTCCGTCAGAGAGGACTCTAACGAAAACGTAGACTTGGAGTCGCAGAGGAGCAGGGACCACGACACATTTCAGATAGTGGACTTTAAGCCGCGGGTAGCAAGGCCAGTGGGGCTAGACAGCTATCTCGTCTCCGGCACTGCAGACCTCCTGTTGAACGGCGACATGTATTCCAACGATGAGCGAGTCCAGGTAATGGTGAGAGGCGGCGAAGACCTGACACCAACCAACGTGGGAATAGAGTTCCAAGGCGACCATCGCTATTCCGCAGCCAACAGGCTTGAGACGCTGTATGGAGCAGTGACCTCGGGCTTCCAGTAGGGACATTTTGCGGGCTTGGCCCCGCTCCCTCAATTCTTATATCAAACTTTAAATCCGCTCTAAAAAGTACGCCTGTTATTGCAGAAACTTGCCCTGATAAAGCTAGGCGGCTCTGTCGTCACGTTCAAGGACAAACCGCTTGCGGCCAACACTGTTGCGATTGACGGCATTTCACGCGTTCTGACACAGCTAAACATTCCTGTGATAATCGTGCATGGTGGCGGCTCCTTTGGTCACTATTGGTCGGTCAAATATGACATGCATACCAAGCCGGCAGATTACGATCCGCACGGAGTGTCGGTGGTGCACGAATCAATGATAGCGCTCAACCAGACAATTGTAAACTCGATGATAAAGGCAGGGCTCAACTCATATGGCATCCCGCCTTCAGTTTTCACTTCCGGCCACAAGCCGGTTGCAGCCAAGATAAAGCAGCTAAGCATCATGGCAAAACAATCAAAAGTGATACCGGTGACGTTTGGCGACGTCGTGCACATGGGGGGCGCAAAATATTCGATCCTGTCAGGCGACGCGCTGATGACGATTCTGGCAAAGGCACTGCGGCCGTCAAAGGTGATCTTTGCCACTAATGTGGACGGCATCTACAAAAACATGGAGACTAAACTGCTTGTCCCTGAGATAAGGGTCTCGGGCAAAAAGTCGATTGCCTTTTCAAAGGTGCCGGCAGCCGCCGTGACGGGAGGCTTGCAGACAAAGGT
>JBDZWB010000228.1:0-2872 GCA_040255975.1 Nitrosopumilales archaeon | reverse complement strand
GCGCATTTCCAGTGAGCTCCAACTGCGTAACTTTAGAGCTCTCCAATATTTCGGTGTAATTCGGTGTAAAATGAACCCCTACTTTAAATAAAATTACATGCGACCCACTGTCAATGGACAAGATAAATCATCATCCTGTTCTGGGATTCGGAATCAACTCCAACAAAAGAGAACAAAAATTGATGAAGGGCAAAAGTCTTGCCATGGTAGCAATGGCTCTGGTCGCAACAGCTGCATTATCCGCAGTGCAATTCACTTCAGCATCATATGCGGATATTGCTGATAACGAGCTCAGTATAAAAGCTGAAAATAGTGCATCCGATCAGGACATTACAATAAAGAAAAAGTCTGCTGGCACTATTGGTACCAACGGTGGATCTGCCTTTGAAGAAGTGAATAACCCAAGCTAGATAGACAAGAGCAAGAAAGTAGAGCTGCAATATTTCTCTGGGGTTTCCATCATTTTTTCCCTGTCGCTATCAACATGAAGGGGAAACATCTTGTTAACCGCATATACTATATTAGAGCGATAGAGTCTCTGTTTTTTCTTCTCTTTTTTGAAGCAGATCGGAGACATGCGACAAGACAGTGACCAAGAAAACTTTCTTCATGAAATGTTTGGATTTCAAATCTTGAATAGCTCCTTTGCATTTTTGTACATCAACAACTCACGCGCATGCTCTGTGAGCTCCAGCTTGGCCACGAAATTAAGATACGACTCCATGTTTGAGATTGGCCAGTCGCTTCCATACAAGAGATACCGGGGCTCGCCTGCGTAATTGAGAAACTCGGCCACCTTGTCAACCATAAACTCCTCATAATAGTGGGTAAAATCTCCAAGAACCAGACCGGAAATGTCGGCATACGCGTTCTTGTTCTTGTAAATGACTTCTTCGCAGTCCTGAATCCATGGGTTCCCAAGGTGGCAGATTATTATCTTTAATTCAGGATTGTCCACGGCCAGATCGTCGATATTTAGAGGATGGGAATACCGCAGCTTGCCCTTGCTGGAAAAAGTATCTCCTGTGTGTATCATTACAGGCACCCCGAATTCGACGCATAGGTCATACACTCGCTGGTATCGCTTGTCATAGGGGTAGTAGTGTTCGTACCCGCAGTACAGTTTCATGCCTTTTACCAAGCCGTCTTTTACCCACTTTCTGCAATCCTGAAAATCCTCGTCGGTGTGGTTGTCAATAGAAAACCCTGCTACAACTGCCAGGTTGTCGTGCTTTTTTGTTATGTCAATGAGCTGTTTTGTGGATGGCCTGTCTGCATTTGCCCTGTAAGATGATAGAATGATTGAATAATCGACATTGCTTGCCTGCATTGTGCGAAGGAGAGTGTTGAGCCTCTCCTCAAGCGTCAGGTATTTTGTCCCTTCGTAATGGTTTAGGTGCACATGGCAGTCTATTATCATCATGGGGTCGGATCACTTGCCAGGAGCCACATATTTGGGATTTTTCCATTCAATGAATGACGCATAGTTTAGGGACCTGCTGTCTTTCATGTAATTGGGCAGGATTTTGATAAATTGAAAGCCGTTTCTTAACTGGAAAGAAAGCACAGGGTCCTTCAGTTCTCCCCTGACCACTTTTTCTGCGTATTCAGGAGCGGACATCTTGTCGGCGTGCTCGCAGTAGTTGAATAACCTGCCGCCTGCGATTATCCTGCGCAGGTTCAGCCTTATGGCCAGCTCTTTTCTGGCATCGTACAGCATTGTAGCTACACCCAGCCTCCTCAAGTCTGGATGAGTGGAGACATCTGCTCCATAAAGGCTGTCTCCGCCTAGGCTGTGGTTTGTAAACATGCCATTGGCAGTTGCCTGCTTCCATGTGTGCTCCTCGTATTCGGACGGCAGCGAAATCACAAGACTACTGGCAGACGCCACTATCTTGCCATCAAGCTCTGCGCAGAACTGGCCTTCTGGAAATATTTTGATGTGGCTTTCAAGATGCTCTGGGTGCCAGATAACGCCATCGGCAGCCATGTATGGAAAAGATTCTTTTTGCAATTCAATGATTTTTGGTACATCACTTGAGGTAATGTTTCTGATTATGACATTACTGTCGGGCTGTTCGTAGCTATCTGACACTTTGGCATTTACATCTTGCCTCTATAAGAGCAATACGTTGAGGATGTGTGGTGGCTATATCTCTCTATTATGCAACTGGACTCATGAGTGTCAGACTAAACCATTCTTTGGAATCCACAAAATTGCGCTCTACCTTAAAACCGCTTGCACTTGCCATATTTCGAATCTGATCTAGGCTATACTTGTACGAGTTCTCTGTATGGATACTTTCGCCCTTTGCAAATGCAAATGATACGCCGGTATTAGTAGACTTGATGTGAACAGTTTGATCGATTCCTGAAACAAGATGCATTTCTATCCTCCCAAGCTTTCTGTTGTAAAATGCAAGGTGTGAAAACCTGTCAAGGTCAAAGTCCCCGCCCAGTTCCCTGTTTATTCTGGCCAGCAAATTAAGATTAAACTTGGCAGTTACCCCTTGCCTGTCATTGTAAGCTGCGTCAAGGATTTCTGGGTCCTTGCGCAGGTCAAACCCGACAAGAAGCATGTCTTTCTTGCCGGGGTCCATCTTTGACCTTAGCATGCGGAGAAGGGATATCGACTGCTCTGGCTCGAAATTGCCAATGCTTGAACCCAGAAAGAGGACGAGTTTTCTATCTGGAATCGTCTTTGGGTTTTCCTTTATTATTTTGCTTACCTCATCGATACCCAAATTATAGTCCATTGGTATTCCGGTGACTTTGATGCTTGGAAACAGAGATCTTAGCTTTGTAGTTGATTCTAGCAGCATATCGGCAGATATGTCAATTGGGAAATACGCGATTTTCTTGCCTGTTGACA
>JBDZWB010000031.1:0-11106 GCA_040255975.1 Nitrosopumilales archaeon | reverse complement strand
ATCGCTTTCAGACGAACAGACAAGGCGCGACAAGAGCATCAAGATAGGGCAGTTTGCACGCGCCTGCTCTATCTTTAGGGTCACGCGAATCTATATCTACCATGATTCATTGTCCAAGTTTGAGCGCGAAGATCCTGATCTTCTTCGTACGATACTGCGCTACCTTGATACTCCTCAGTATCTGCGGAAAGCCCTGTACCCCCGGATGCACCAGCTCGAATACGCTGGCATCCTGCATCCAATTAAGGCACCTCATCACAAGCCGCCGGAGGACATTAAGAGAGTCCTAACAGGTGACGTCCGCACAGGAGTCGTAGCCAAGGTGAAGGGGCAGTTATTCGTAGAGGTAGGTCTTGGTGCGCTTGTGCCCTTCATGGGCCAAGGATTTGAGGGCAAGAAGGTGAACGTCAAGTTCATTTCTCCTTATCCCAACCTGAAGGCGATCGAGGCTACGGAGGAGGACATTTTTGAATACTGGGGCTATGAAGTAAAAGAGGTCCAGTCGCTTGGCAAACTGCTTGCAAGTGCAGAAAATGCTGAAATAGTGATCACGTCAAGAAAGGGCAGCTATTTCAAAAACGTAGAGACCAAGCTTGCTGAACGCGCCAAGGTTGCAAAGAATATTCTAGTTGTTTTTGGTGCTCCAAAGTACGGTGTACATGATATCCTTGCAAAAGAAGGCGCAAGCATCAAGCAGCAAGAATTTGTTGTCAACATGTTTCCAAACCAAGCGACAGAAACAGTCCGGCTGGAAGAAGCGCTGCTTGGGACTCTAGCAATACTCAACAGCTCTCTGCCGCAGAGCGATCGCTCTCTACGCTTCAAATAACTTATTAAAGGGTCAGGCAGAGTCATGCAGTATCTATGGGTCATCGCAAGTATAGTGCCCCGAGAAGGGGTAGTGTTGCCTTCAGACCAAGGGCGAGAGCCAAGAGCCTTGAGGCAAGAGTCAGAACCTGGCCTCAGACGGTGGTAGAAAAAAGCTCTCTTTTAGGATTTGCAGGTTTCAAAGCCGGCGGTATTCACGTACTGACCATTGATGACAGGGAAAAGACACCAAATTTTGGCAAGCAGCTGCTCAACCCGGCAACAGTGATTGTCACACCTCCTATTAGGGTGATTGGGATCCGCGGCTACAAGAAGGATCTTTATGGTCAACACGCTATTTTCGATGTATATGCAAAAGACCTTCCAAAAGAGCTCCCGCGCAAATTTGATGCTAAGACTTCAGACGAATCATTTGCAAAGGCAGAAAGCATGCTTGGCAGCGCAAGTTCAATCATGGCAATAGTTGCTATTTCTCCAAATTCTGTTGGTCTATCTCAAAAGACGCCGTTTGTTTTTGAAATGGCGGTTTCAGGCAAAGACATAAAGTCGCAATACGAATACCTAAAGAGCATCCTTGGCAGAGAGGTCAAGGCAAGCGACATTTTCCAAGTTGGGCAGAATGTTGATGTTTTTGGAATCACCCGCGGTAAGGGAGTTGAAGGTCCGATTACAAGATTTGGCGTTAAAAGAAAGCAGCACAAATCAAGGAAGAGCGTCCGCGCAGTAGGAACACTGGGTCCAATTTCTCCTGCAGTAGTCATGTATACTGTTGCAAGACAGGGCCAGAGGGGATTCCACCAAAGGACCGAATATAATAAGCGAATACTTATCATGTCAAATACCGAAAAGGACGGGCAGAATTCAATAAACCCGTCAGGCGGCTTCAAACACTTTGGGCTTGTTAAGGGAGACTATATTGTAGTTAGAGGCTCCGTGCCTGGTGTTCCGAAGCGCTTAGTGAAAATGAGGCAGCCAATACGCAATGTACCAAAGAAGGTGCTCGAGCCAAAAGTTCTGGAGGTTGTCGTTGAATAATGAAGGCCAAAGTAGTTGCGACGACCGGCAAAGACACAGGAGAGATAGAGCTGCCTGTAGTGTTCGATACTCCTTATCGTCCAGAAGTCATTCACAAAGTCTACGTGAACTTGCTGTCACACTCGTACCAGAAGCAAGGTCGCTATCCAGCTGCAGGCGAGATGGTGAGCGCTGAATCGCGCAATACTGGTCTTGGCATTGCTAGGCTTGCAAGGGCAAGAGGCGAAGGATTTCCTAGGGCAGGCCAAGCGGCAAGCGTGGCAGGCGTCAGGCATGGTAGAGTTGCACACCCTCCAGAATCATGGAAGATAATCTACAAAAAGATCAACCACAAGGAAAAACAGCTTGGACTTTGCTCTGCAATAGCAGCGACTGCCAACAAGGAACTTGTGCAGAAACGTGGTCACAAGATATCTGACAAGGTAAAACTTCCACTGATCGTTTCAAGCGACATTGAATCGATAACCAAGACCAAGGGCCTTAAAAAGACCCTAGTCGATCTCGGTGTTGGCGACGATATTACAAGAGCAGGCATGACTCGGAAAGCTCAGTCGGGCACCGCAAGGCGTAGGGGCAGGCAGGCAAGATCGGGAACGAGCGCTCTGATTGTTGTCGGCAACGATTCAAATCTGGTAAGGCTTTCGCGATCGATATCGGGAGTAGACATTAAACATGCAAAGGACGTAAGCGTAATCGATCTTGCGCCGGGCTCGAAGCCAATACGGCTGACAATATTTTCACAGAATGCGGTTGAGCAGATGAAGAACCTTCAAGCACCAATGCACAAGGTAATGGAGCTGATAAACAAATGAGCAAAGAAACAGCAGAAAAGGCAGCAGAGCAGAAGAAAGAGAAACCTGCTGCCAAGAAGGCTGAAACTACAACAGCGGCCCCCTCTAACGACATGACGGCAGAACAAGCGTCAACCATGATAGTTGCACCTTATGTTACTGAAAAGACGTTCAATCAGATAGAGAAGGAAAACAAGCTGGCATTTATCGTAGCCGAAACGGCGAGTAAGAAGGATATAATTGAAGCAATTCAGATCCTCTACGAATCAGAGGCGACCGAAGTTAATACTACTAGAACCATACGCGGCAAGAAGGCATTTGTGCGGTTCAAAGATCCAGAAGGTGCGAGGACTCTTGCAACTAAACTGGGGCTGGTGTAGTAAAAATTGGTTTTCTCGTTAGATTTAAAAGTGGTCTGTCAAACAAGGAGTGAATGATCTAGTTGGTACGTGAATTCAAGTTCAAAGGTTATACTCCTGAACAGCTGCAATCGCTGTCGATAGAGAACCTGCTGCCGCTTCTCAATGCAAGACAACGCAGGTCGCTCGACAAGCGCGTCAGCACTTATATGAATGATGATAAGAGAAAGCTTCGCGAAAAAGTTAAGCTCGCCAAAGAAGGTAAGCTGAAGGGCAATATCCGGACTCATGCCCGCGACATGATTATTCTTCCAGACATGGTCGGTCTCACTATACACGTTCACAACGGCAAGGAATTCGCACAGATAAACATTAAGCCAGAAATGATTGGACACTATCTCGGAGAATATGCAATAACCAACAAGCGCGTGCAACATGGCGCACCTGGTGTCGGAGCTTCTAGGTCAAGTCTGTACGTCCCATTGAAGTGATTGACATGCCACAGTTTGGTTACGCTTTTCAAAATTACGACAAGACAAAACACGTCCGCGCTGCGATAAGGGAAAAGGACATTTCCCATAAACATTCACGCGAGATTGCCGTCGCCATCAAAGGCATGTCGATCGAAAAGGCGCGCGAATTTCTTGAGAACGTCATTGCCCGAAAAGAAGCTGTTCCATATAGGCGCTACAATATGGAAGTGGCACATAGGTCAAATATACGCGACGGATTTTTCGCAGGCAGGTTCCCTGAAAAGGCAGCCGGCGAATTTTTGAAACTTCTGGATAACCTGGAATCAAATGCAGAATACAAGGGTATGGATCTAGACCGCTTAAAGATTGTTAGCGCGGTTGTGCACAAGGGCACAAAGCTCCAGCGATTCACACCACGCGCTATGGGAAGA
Organism: Nitrosopumilales archaeon; assembly: GCA_040255975.1. Taxonomy (GTDB): domain Archaea; phylum Thermoproteota; class Nitrososphaeria; order Nitrososphaerales; family Nitrososphaeraceae; genus Nitrososphaera. Next base: position 7,189 of record JBDZWB010000031.1, on the reverse strand, counting down.
TCGAGCCCAAAGATCGATACATTGGTTCACGTAGAGCTTGTAGCACAGGAAGTAAGGGGAGAAGAATAATGAGCGCAGTCAAGAATGTAATAAAGAATAATTTCCGCAACATGGAACTCAATGAGTTCCTTTCAACATCTCTAAAAGACGCAGGCTATGGTGGAGTCGAAGTGCAAAAGACTCCTGTAGGCGCGCGGATTACTGTATTTGTAACAAGGCCGGGTCTTGTGATTGGCAGAAAAGGGACGGGCATCAAGGATCTTATGACAAAGATCGAGCAGAAGTTCGGGCTCCAAAACCCACAAATTTCAGTACTTGAGGTTACAACTCCTGAATTGAACCCCCACATTATGGCCAACAGGATTGCACAGCTCATAGAGCGCGGCACGGCATTTAGGCGCGCAGCCATGTGGTCTCTTAACACAATAATGAACTCAGGTGCGCTGGGAGTGGAAGTTGTGATATCAGGCAAGCTTCGCACAGAGCGCGCTCATTTTGAAAAACATACAATTGGAGTTGTACCAAAGAGCGGAGATATTGCAGGACAGATTGTGACCACTGGCACATCAGAAGTATTGACAAAGATGGGTCTGATGGGAATTCAGCTCAGAATTGCCTCTAAGGCAGCTCTCCCACAGGAATTTCAACTAAAGAACGGATCTGCCGAAGGCACAGTAGCCACATCATCTGAACCAATTTCGCAGGAAGCGTCTACCCCACAGGCAGAATCAACAACAACAGCACAATCAGAAGGAGGAAAACAAGATGGCACGGCTTAAGCTCAAGACCCTTCGAGAAATGAATGATCAGGATCTGGCAGACAAATTGGCAGAGCTGAAAGCAGACCTTGCAAAGCTGAATCTGGAAAGATCCAAAGGAACGCTCAAGAAGCAAACAGGCAACATCAAATGGCTCAAGCGTGACATTGCTCGCATGATGACTCTTCTTAACGAAAGGAAGGCCAAGAAATGACAACTCCTGAAAACATACTTGCGCACGAGATTATCGGCCTTGACGCAAAAATCATCGAGTCAACAGATCCTTCTCTGCAGGGAATTTACGGCTCAATTGTATTTGAAACTAAAAATACTATGTCAATAAGGACAGATTCTTTGGTAAAACAAATACCAAAAAAGACTGCGAAAAAGATTGAAATCAAAACACACTCTGGCGTTTGCTTTATAAGTGGTTCATCGATGATAGGAAGACCTGAGGATCGTGTATTGCGATTAAAAAATTAGAGTGTTGATTTATGGTTAGAAATATCGGTGTTTCTGTTGTCTCCCCGCGAAAAACATGCGAGGATGATCTCTGCCCATTCCACGGCACGCTGTCGGTAAGGGGCAAGCTACTGACCGGGATTGTATCCAGTGCCAAAGCTCCCAAGATGGTGGTTGTTTCAAGGGAATACCCTAGGCCGGCACCAAAATACAAGCGTTACCAGAGGAGCAGATCAAAGGTCCATGCATATTTGCCCCCTTGTGTTGATGTCAAGGAAGGCGAGGAAGTAAGAATCGCAGAGTGCAGACCGCTTTCTAAGACTGTTTCATTTGTAGTGATTGAGGTGAACACAAAGGATGGCGGCAGGATCTAAGTCAAGAGCGGTTTCTGCAAAGGGCGTTGAAGAATTCCGCCCGTACATTACAAGAGCTCTGCCTGTTACTGCAGAGCTCGTGTGTGCAGACAACACTGGAGCAAAGGTGCTGCGCATAGCAATGGTGACCAGATACAAGGGCAGGCATTCCCGACAGCCAGCGGCTGCAGTGGGTGATTTTGTTACGGTTACAGTCAAGAAGGGACCTGCTGAACTGCGCAAGCAGATTTTTGGCGCGGTAATTGTCAGGCAGAAATATCCCATCCGAAGGCTCAATGGTGTGCGCGTTTCGTTCGAAGACAATGCAGCTGTCCTTGTAACACCTGAAGGTGAGATAAAGGGCACAGATATCAAGGGTCCAGTAGCAGCTGAAGCAGCAGAGAAATGGCCAAGGATTGCCAACTTGGCAGGAATGATAATCTAGGTGAAAATCATGGCAGGTATTAATCCAAAACTCATGCACATTGCAAAGCACCGTCTTGAGAAGATGCTCAGTGCATCGCTTGCAGACGAACTGCGTGAGCAGTACAAGAAAAAGACCGTACGTGTTGTAAAAGGAGATTCTGTGATGGTGATCCGCGGAGAATACAAGGGCCGTGGAGGTAAAGTGGAAAAAGTAAACACCGAGCGCGGAACACTTCACATCGAAGGCATGCAGAGAGAAAAGATTCGCGGTGGCCAAGTCAAGGTTCCAATCCATGCTTCAAACGTCAAGATAACCGCTCTGAACTTGGAAGACAAGCAAAGGGCAAATAGACTGCAAGGCATTAAACCAGAAACTGTAGAAAAGAAGGAAGAAAAAGAAACAAAAAAGGCAGCAAAGATGGAGACTGATAAGTAATGGGCAAGAAAGGCGGCGACACAAGAGTAAAGAGGCAGATGGCCCCTACGTTCTGGGCAATCAAAAGAAAAGAAAGCCAGTTTGTCCTCAGCGTCAAGGCCGGTCCTCATCCAAAGAATCGAGCATATCCGCTGGGGATGGTTCTTCGCGACGTGCTAAAGGTTGCAAACACTATGCGCGAAGCTGAAAGGATATTGAACGCAGGTAGGGTAAAAGTTGACGGCGTTGTTAGGTACGACTCTAACTTTGCTGTCGGACTGATGGATGTGGTAGAGCTTGCGACGGGACAAGCATACCGCATATCTCCAAAGGATTCTGCACTCTTGACTTCTATTCCAATCGAAGATTCTGAAAAAGCTGTTAAATTGGTAAAAGTTACAAGCAAGACAACTATCAAGGGCAAAAAGATCCAATATGGATTCCATGACGGGAAGACGTTGATAAGCGACCAAAAGCTCAAGGTGGGAGACAGCTGCATAATCGATCTGCCAAAAGTTCAGATAAAGAACCATATTGCATTTGAAAAAGGCGCAACGGCTCTCATTATTACAGGAGAAAACGCCGGCAGTGTAGGCAAGATCGAAGACATCCAGGATGGCATATTTTCACTTCCCAAGCGGGCGTTGGTTTCATTTGACGGCAAGTCGGTCGAACTCCCTGTTGAAATGGTTATGGTTGTTGGAAAGGATAAGCCTGTGATAAAGGTGAACTAGATTGAGTCAACAATTAGAAAACATGAAAAAAATAAGCGTCGATAAAGTAGTGATAAACATCGGGGTAGGTAAATCCGGAGATCCTATAGAAAAAGCCAAAAAGGCTTTGCTTGAGCTCACGGGACAGCAACCTGCAGTCCGCGGTGCGAAAAAGACTGTTAGAGACTTTGGCATACATAAGGGTGAGCCGATAGGGGCCATCGTGACTCTGAGGCGCGAACCTGGAATAGAATTCCTAAAACGCATTGTTGCGGCCAAAAAGAATGTACTCAAGGCATCTTCTTTCGATGATTTTGGAAACATTTCAGTCGGCATTCACGAACACATTGATATCCCTGGCACAAAGTACAACCCTGAAATTGGGATCTTTGGCATGGATGTCAATGTAGTGCTCAGCAGGCCGGGATACCGGGTCGCAAGGAAGAGTAGGAATAGCGCTAAGATCGGCAAGACTCACAGAATAAACAAGGCTGAAGCTATTGAATTTTTCAAACAGGAATATGGAGCAGAGGTGGAATAAATGCCAAAGCCAAGAGAATACGAAGTAACTGGAAGAAAAAAACTCGCCCATGGTAGAGGTACAAGGTGGTGCAAACGATGCGGTTCATATAACGGTCTTATCCGCAAGTACAATCTGATGCTTTGCAGGCAGTGCTTTAGAGAAGTTGCCAATAGTATAGGATTTGTGAAGTACGAGTAGGTGGATGGAGTGCCAGCGCTAAACGTTCTATCAAATCTGTTTACTACCATACATAACAACGAATCTCGTAGAAAGAGAGAGTGCATTGTTGTCCCTGCAAGCAAGTTCTCTAGCGAAGTGCTTCGCGTAATGCAAAAACACCGCTACATCGGCGAATTTGAGCAGATCGATGACGGGAGGGCAGGCAAGTTCAGAATCCAGCTATTGGCAAAGATAAACAAATGTGGCATCATTACCCCACGCTTTTCAGTCAAGAAAGACGCATACTTTGGATGGGAAAGACAGTTCCTGCCCGCATACAGCATGGGAATTTTGCTAGTGTCAACCAGCAAGGGTATAATGTCGCATCATGAAGCAGTATCCGAGGGATTGGGAGGAGTTCTAGTTGGCTATGTCTACTGATCAGGAAATAATGGCAGAAGTAGAAGCACCCGCAAGCGTAAAAGTATCTAAAGAAGGCAATACTCTTTCTGTAAAGGGTAAGCTTGGCACGGTAAAGAAGGACTTCACCAAGCTGCCAGCCACGATTACTGTGCAGGGAAACAAGATAACAATCAAACCGTATGGCAAACGCAAACAAGATCTTGCAGTGACCAATACTGCCAGGAGCATAATTGAGAGCATGGTAAAGGGAGTCGAGAAAGGCTATACCTACAAGCTCAAGATAATATTTGCACACTTTCCGATCTCTGTCAAAGTAAAGGGCAAGGAAGTCCATGTAGAGAACTATTTTGGCGAAAGGGCTCCAAGGTCCTCACGGATAGTTGGCGACGCTACCAAAGTCAGTGTGGTTGGGGAAGATGTTGTCGTCCAAGGTCCGAGCCTTGAAGATGTTTCGCAGACTGCTGCGAACATTGAACTGTCGACCAAGATAAAGGATAAAGACCAGCGCGTGTTTCTGGATGGTCTATACGTCTACTCTCGCGAAGAGGGCATGCAGTAAGCCCAAAGATTTATTTTGTGCTCGGATTTGCTGTAATAATGCGCCGCTGTAGCTCAGCATGGTAGAGCAAATTCGTAGCGCAATATTGTGCTTTGAAGCTCAACTGGCTGTTAACCAGTGGGTCACCAGTTCGAGTCTGGTCAGCGGCGCTATTCTTTTTATGGAGACAAGTTGCGATATGTTTTATAGTAAAATCACGTATTGGGTGACCAAACAGCTTGACCAAAGACATAGAGACTCCAGATGACAGCAAAAAGCTGCCTATTGAGGATCAACTGAAAGGAAAGACGCTCCAGATCTACATGTACATGGTAAAAAGGAAAGAACCAGTTGGAGTCAGAGAGGTGCAACGCGATCTTGGCTTCTCCAGCCCTAGTGTCGCAAACTACCACATAGACAAGTTGGTCGAGCTAGCGTTAGTCAGCCAAGATGATTATGGGCGCTACTTTGTTGTGCAGAAGATCCAACCTGGAGTACTGCAGGCATTTGTAAACATCGGGGGGCTTGCAGTACCTCGGCTGTCGTTTTTCGCAGCATTCTTTACTACGATGCTGATCGCCTATGTTATTCTGAACTATGACGACTTAAACGTCTATGCTGTTGGTTTTGCAGTTGCAGGGAGTGTGGCATTCTGGTTCGAAACGGTAAGGATATGGATCAAAAGACCCATAGCTTGATATTTCAAAACTCGAGTTTTGCAATATCATATGACAATAATGTCAAGGGCGATTGCATCTGCAAGTAGGTCAAGGTGGCGGCTTGCGACTACGTAACCATTCTTGGTATCAGTCGATGAAAGCCACCTGTTCGATGAGCTAAAGAGTCGCTCTTTCTTTATCCTCTTTTCGATTTCTTCAACATCAAGTTCGCGCTCTTCGACCTCTTCTGTCTCTGTGTGCTTGATGGTGAGGAGCACCTTTTTGACGAGCACTCTTCTTCCAAATCGCTGTGAAAAGTCACGGGCATTTTCGTCGATTTCAACTATCTTGATCTTGATCTGGAGTCTGTTAAGTGCATCCCGACTTGTAAGGAGCCTCTCGTCAATGAACCTGTCATAGCTCATATACGCTTACTTTTACACCGACGTATATTAATGTCAGCTCTTGGCAGGCGCAAAAAAGTAAAAAGTAGTCCCATCTCTTTTGAGTCCGCATTTGATCATCTTGACTCTTATTCCCTCTTTCATTTCATGATCGCCAAATGAGCCGACTACTCTGATCCCTGACATTTCAACCAGACCGAAAATGCCTTCTTTGCCATTGACATAAGAGCGAGAAAACTCTAGCAGGGTCCCTGTAGTCTCCATTTTTTTCAGCGATACGTTTGACCTGCATTTTGGACAGTAGCTGGATGGAGGCCAGACCTTGCAGTCGCATGAAGTACAAACAGGTATCATGAATTTGCCTTTTCTCAAGTGCTTAAAAAATTCATACAAAATGTCAAACCCCCAATATCATTACAGTAGCCGAAGAGCCTGCAGCTGCAAGATTGTGAACCAAGCCAGTTTTGCATGCATTTACTTGTCTTAGACCTGCTTTTCCTGCGAGCTGAGACGCGATTTCGGCCACTTGCGCCACACCCGTCGTTCCCACAGGATGACCGCATCCAATTATGCCACCTCTAGTATTTATCGCGATTTCTTGCTGATTTACGAATTTGCCGCCTTCGCCTTTTTTGGCAAACCCCAAGTCTTCGTATGCCAGTATCTCCAAAATTGTGAATGCATCATGCAGCTCTGCAACATCTATCTGTGATGGCCTAACTTGTGACATTTCATATGCCTCTCTGGCTGCATGCTTTGCAGCTTCCACCGTCGTGAGATCATTTGTTGCCTTGGCAAAGCTGGCCGAGTTTGTCTGCTGTCCTATGCCTTTTATCCATACGGGGTTATCGAGTTTCTTTGCTTTTTCTTCAGCAACCAAGAGCAATGCCGACGCACCATCGCATGGAGCAGAGCAGTCGAGCAGCTTTATCGGATCTGCAATCTTTTTCGAATTCATAACTTCGTTCAGGTTCACCTGTTTTCTGAAAAGGGCCTTTGGGTTTCTTGCCGCGTTCTTGTGGTTCTTGACTGATACTTTGGCCATTTGCTCTTCTGTCGTCCCGTAGCGCCTCATGTGTGCTTTTGCAAACATTGCAGCCCAGTGCACGGGGAACATGAACGACCCTCGGGTGATGTCCCAGAGCAGCTTGTTGCCGGGGCTTTCTGCCTTTTCTGCACCAATTACAAGCGCTGTGTCGCATAATCCTGAAGCAATAAGCGAAAATGCTGATGCCACTGCATTTGTGCCAGAGTTGCATAAGTTATCTATTCTGTGAGAGATCTTTGGGCGAATTCCAAGCATTTCAGAAATGATGGCAGAGCTATACTGGTCTGTTGCACAGCTGGAAAACAGAA
>JBDZWB010000227.1:2325-2898 GCA_040255975.1 Nitrosopumilales archaeon | reverse complement strand
ATTAAGAACCTAAAAGAGTTTAGAAACTAAAGAAGAGTTAGCTTGTGTTTGCCCTCAATCGAGCTAACGGTTCGTAGTACAATGAAAGCTACTGAACCCATTTTCTGTGTACATTCAAATCCCACTGGCCCCACTTAACTTTGTACCCGGAGGCGACGACTCTTTTAGCTGATTCTTGTGATTTTAAGCTGAATATTTTGGCTATACAAACCTAGTAAAACCCTCTACCCGGCAGGACATGTCTCACGCCACCTCTTGGATCACCAACATCACCTTTCCTTCGGGGTATCAGGTGAACATGGCAGTGCATCACAGTCTGGCCGGCATCTATGCCATCATTAACGCCCACGTTAAAGCCAGTGACTGTTGAATCATTTTGCACGATCCTCTTTTTTGCTTCTTCCAGCAGCAAAAAGCAGGCCTTTTGCTCCGAAGATCCAAGATCGAAAAACGACGGGATGTGACGCAGTGGGCTGACAAGCATGTGGCCTTCAGTCACAGGGTACTTGTCTTCAAACGCCATGGCAAGTGAATTTCTTATCTGTATCCTTGCTTTCTGCATGTTGCAAAATA
>JBDZWB010000227.1:0-2315 GCA_040255975.1 Nitrosopumilales archaeon | reverse complement strand
GTACATCTTGGCCCACCCTCTAAAGTCAGTGTCGTCCTTGTTCTGCTTTTGCGCATTGCAAGTATAGCACAGAGCCTGCAGGTTCTCAAGCACGGTCAAACCACCCTTGCTCCTTGGCCTAATGTGGTCCACCTGCAGTGCCTTGACCTTGCCCGATATCCCGCATAGCTCGCACCTCCCCTTTGCCCTTTTCAGCACCTGGTACTGCAGAGGTCCCGAGATGTCCTTTGCTCCGGCAAACCTGCTGTGCCATATGCTCTTTTTGCCATACCTCTGCTCATACTGCAAAATCCTTCTGTCACACAGCTGGATTAGGTCTCGCAGCTGTTCCTTGGTAAGACTTGATCCGATATTGAGCACAAATTTATCATCATCGTCTGCCACGACGATTCCATGGCTTCTAAGAACTCTGCCCGGCATTACCTTTGTAATGTATTTGTAGTATTGCAGTTGAGGCTCGTCATTCTGGAGAAACTGCCGGGCAATCTCTTCAACAGAGGCCCTGTAATCCTTTGATTGCAGCAGAGTCTTTAGCATGACGGGCTGGTAGATGTGCTGCATCACCATCTTGCTTTCAATATAGTCTTTTAGCAGGCGATAGTCCACAAGGGGTCCCCTTTGTGCAGAGCTAGGATACACTAGAAGAAAAAGTATTTGGAGTTGCGTTTGTTCAATTTTCATAGATGGATAGTCTTGAAGTCAGTGCGCGGACCAACCTGCTGAGTAGCATGGTAGAGCAGATTGTCCTGTCTCAAAAGCACGACTTTTCAGACAGCAAGATCGTTCCAAGTGCAAAGGGGGTTTATCTTACCTATGACAAATCAAAAGGACTAATCTACGTTGGACAGTCCCGTCAGGCTGAAACAAAAACTGTTTCATGCAGTTGTCATCGAAATGCTTTGTTGCAATAGAGAAGCTAACGACGTGTTCAATCTCGTGTGTCAGCATCGATTGACCCGTCTAATCATCTCTGTAGCCTCCTCAATAGTTTGGTCTGCTGGCTGAGACATTGCCAATGATAGTTAGGGGTATCATATTAGATCAATAATCAGGTGTCCTTTGCCGTTATGCGACCACGTCAATAGTCCAATAGCGAAGTAGAAAGATTACACTGGTAACTCGTTATCTGATCAAAGATATACGTGATGGAATAGTAGCCGATGATAAGCTAGCGATATCCCATGCCTCACTACAACTGGGAGAATTACCACGGCTCTCTGCCCGTCAACAGAACCTGCTCATTGAATTTTTTGGCCAATGATCTGGCATCAAATATTTGCCAGATCAGCAGGCCAAAATAAGCTACAAGTAAGATAATTGCCAGGGTGGCACCTGTCTGGAATATTGGTAATCCCGATCTGGCTCCACCAAAAATACCACCCAAGAAACCTCCAAGGAAAGCCGACCAGGTCAGCGCATATAGCGCAAAGCCGGAAAACAGAATCAATAACCCGCGCCCGACTCTGCCTATGTAGATATGTCCGATGCCCGGAAAGCCAAAAATCGCACCAATAAATGCGATCAATGATGCTGTGCCAGAGCTTTTGGAAACAACTAGCCGGACATTCGAGGTTCTACTGGCGGTTGTCTCGTGAGCATATTCTTGATTGAATTGTTCTTCAGAATTCGATGATAGTTCTTCAATGTCATCTTCGTTGTCATCCCAATTTTCCTCTTTACTTTGGCTCTTTTGCTTTATCAGAGGTTCTTTCATAAAATAGTATGCAAGGGCAATTATCCCACCAGCAAGGACAAGATATGGGCCTGCCCCTGCATTAAAGACGGAATTAATAAAACCGGATGCCAGTTGGGCAAAAGGTCCACCGGATTCTGCATCAGACAAAACATGACTCTTTAAAGATTCAATTCCAAATATCCATGCTATGGCAGCCGCTATGGCAAAGGTGCCAGCTGGACCCAATGCGGTCTTTCGCTTGTTTGCAGAAACGAGCGACCCTACCATGTATACAATTGCAGCACCGTAAAAGAGGATGCTGAAAGCAAACGCTACAAAAATATCTTTGTACGTTGTCGTAAAGCTTGCAAAATCTCCATTCCTATAGTTTGAGACCTCGGCTGGTTCCATGCTCGTTAATCCTCTTACAGCATCAATCATACTGAATGAGAACTGACCCCGGAGACTGACCACTAGCCAAGGTACTGTGACTGCTACCAAAAGCATCGCCAATACGGCTGCAGACACTGCTAGTGTAATGAAACTGTGCATGGAATACTGTGGGTTTCAGACGGGATTATTTAAGAAAGCATATGTAATATGCCCATACTTCTATCATCAGTTTAGAATTCTGTCAGAA
>JBDZWB010000030.1:0-11130 GCA_040255975.1 Nitrosopumilales archaeon | reverse complement strand
AGCAGGCCAGGCGAGTACTGGAAATATCAGAAGGGCTTGGGATCAGTGGCGCCAATGAAAACACTGACGAGGCTCTCTCGCAATACAGAGAACTACTTGCGGACAGGAAATTGGTGGCAATACATGCAGCCGAATCAAAAGAAACTGTCGAGTTTTCAAAAGCGCACACAGGGAGGAGCGAAGTCAACAGGATAGTCGAGCGGCTAAAGCCTGATTTTATGGTGCACATGACAAATGCGTCAGAAGACGAAATCTCGCTTATCGCAAAGAACAAGATAGGAATAGTAATTTGCCCCAGGGCAAACGGCGTGCTTGGCGCAGGCATCCCAAAGGTTGCCCAGATGCTCAGGCATGGCTGCATAGTGGCCATAGGCACAGACAATGTGATGTTGAATTCGCCAGATATGTTGAGAGAGCTGGATTACATCTGGAAAGCATCAAGGGCACTGGAAGGTGAAATGGTCGAGCCCCGTGAATTCTTGAAAATGGCGACTGTCAACGGGGCGACACTTCTCCGGCTCAATTCAGGATGCATTGAAGCTGGCCGTTCCGCAGACCTGTTATTTATTGACAAGATGCACGCAGATCTCTATCCTATGCATGACCCTTATGCAGCAATAGTTCACAGGCTGAGCCAGAGTTCTATCAGGGCTGTCATGATTGATGGAAGGTTCGTGGTGGATGCAAATTGAAGGTAACGATCAATGGCGCAATGACGGTTGACGGCAAGATCGCCACTGCTAGCGGAGACTCGAAAATTTCTTCAAAGCAAGACCTTGTCCGGGTTCACAAACTTCGTGCATCGGCTGACGCAGTGGTAGTAGGCATTTCAACCATATTGGTAGACGACCCCATGCTTACTGTCAGACACGTCAGTGGCAAGAATCCCGCCAGAGTAATAGTTGACAGCAGAGGCAGGATCCCAATCGACTCGCGGATAATGCGCACTGCATCCAAGATCAGGACAATAGTGGCGGTAACAGATCAGGCGCCAGGAGAAAAGATAGAAAAGCTGAAAGATATGGGCGCTGAGGTGCTAGTCGTTAGAGAAGGGAAAAGAGGCGAGAGTGCTGCCGTGCCCCATGGAGTCAACCTAAAAGAGCTCTTTCACAGGCTGGACAAGATGGGAATGAAAAAGGTGCTGGTTGAAGGTGGCGGAGAGCTCAACTGGTCCCTATTGCGCCTCGGCCTGGTAGACGAGCTCACAGTGACAATTGCCCCCAAGATTGCCGGCGGCAGGCTGGCGACTACGCTTGTGGAGGGAGATGGGGTTGACGAAATTGTGCAGGGAATCAAACTGCAGTTAAAGCAAGTTAAGCACAAGAAAACGGGCGAGCTTGTTCTACTCTACAAGCTATAAGAAGACAAGTTATTGAACCAGAAGCGACAATAACCTACATACATCCATGCCAAAACAGGTGTTCTCTTGTGACTGCGGTAACGTGATGGAATGCATTGCAGAGGACGAGAGAATAAAACCGAAATACAGGAGCATTTCCGGCAACGTTAGGATTCGATGCAACGACTGCGGCAAAGAACACGCCGTTTTCCTGAAATACAACATTGCCAAGTTTATTGGGGCATCTCCATCATTCAAAGAAATCCCTCGTGATTGACAAACGGGCCTTTCGATCTAACTTATAAGGTTCAGCCGCCTTATCACTGCCACAACCGGATAGAACAGCCTTGGTCAACTGGAGCTACATCGTTATTTGCAAACATTGCGGATACATCTCGGCAGAAAAGCTGCCTGAGAAGGAAGCAAAAGACTTGATGCACGCCCATGAGAGCAATAATACGGGCTGCACGATAGGCCACATGCAATTAATGAAGGTTAGAACCTAGGCAACGCCTGCCTTCTTGTATAGCATCCTTACGCATTCAGAATATGTACGGTACTTGAATTTGATCTCGTCTATTGGGACATCTTCCTTCAAGAGATTTCCACTCGTATCGACCTTGTATTTTTTGCCAATGTCTTGCAGAATCGTGTTTACAGTAGAATTGCGATACGATTCGTCTATCAGTTCAGCCACAATACACTTGTGACATGCTTGCATATCAAACTATGCCAAACATGCAGGCAATGTGGCACCCATGCAGCTGCTGCAAGTCATAATTCCATAGTACTTTTTAAGACGTCGACCATACTGGAATCCATACTTGGACGGCCCTTCAAAATTCAACATAGGACAGGCGATGGACGGCACAAAATTCGAGCTCGACCGGGCTTCGCTTACAAAACACGCGATAATTCTGGGTGCAACCGGCTCGGGCAAAACCGTGCTGTCCAAGGTGATCGTGGAAGAAGCAGCCCTTCAGGGCATCCCGACATTTGCCATCGATCCAAAGGGAGACATTGGCAACCTTGCATTCAAGTCAGCCACTTTCGATTTCTCAAGATGGTGTGGCAAAGAGGCAGATGCCCTAAAAACCGACAGGGCACAATATGCCGCCGGCCTGCAAAAGACATACCGGGAAAAGGCAGGCGAGTTCAACCTATCGCCCTCCACTGCTCAAAGCTTTGAAAAGGTCACTGTCAGGATATTTACCCCAAAGTCGTCGGCAGGTCTTGCTGTAGGGATATCGCCTGACCTCTCTGCCCCAAAAGGCTTTGACAGACTGCTCAGCGCCGACATTGCGTCCGCAGCGGACCTTCTTGACCTTACTTCCTTTAACCTGCTCCGGCTTGCCGGATATGGTGAAGGTGACAGAAAGCAGGTAACATTCGTCTCCGCAATTCTAGAAAATGCGTGGAAAAATGGCGAAAACCTCACGATAAAGGACCTCATCAAGAATATTGAGAGCCCATCGTTCAGCTACATCGGCTCGCTGCCAGTATCAAAAGTAGTATCTGAAAAGGAAAGAAAGGACCTTGCAACAAGGATAAACCTGCTAATATCAGACCCCAAGCTTCGGTCATGGTCGTCCGCTGAATCTATTAATTTTTCCGAGCTGTTCGGCAGCCCCTCAATCAACATACTGGACCTCCGCAACATCCAGTCAGAGCAGGAGAAACACCTGTTTGTCGAGCTGATACTTCAGCAGCTGTTCCAGTGGCTGATCAAGCAGGGCAGTGCGCAAACCCTGCGCTACCTTCTGTATTTCGATGAAATCGCAGGCTATTGCCCGCCAGTAAGGGAGCCTCCATCCAAAAAGTTGCTGCTGCTTTTGATAAAACAGGCAAGGGCTTTTGGTCTTGGCATGCTCCTTGCAAGCCAAAATGCAGTAGACCTTGACTACAAGGTAATATCCAACGCAAATGTGCGCTTTATCGGGAGGCTTGGCGCGCAGCGCGACATCCAGCGGGTAAGCGTAGGGCTTGAGCTTGATTCCGACGCAGAAAGGGAAATTGCAAGGCTGCGTCCAGGCGAATTCTTTTGCAACACGTTTGACCCCAAGTTCAGGTCTGTCATAAAGTCCAGATGGACCTTGACATACCACAGAGGGCCGCTGGAGGACAGCGAAATTGTGGAACTCATGGCGCAGTTCAAGAAAAGCGAGCCAGTCGTTAAACAAGAGGAGCAGGAACAAGGAGAAGAAGAAAGCGATCCTGAAATCAAAGAAGAAGAAGCAGCTATAGAGCCAGAAAAGCCGGCCAAGTTCTTGCCTGTCGTGGCGCCAGAGAGTCAGATCGTGGCAGCAAGTGACGATGAGACGTTCCTATTGCTTGAAAAGAGATTTGATCCAAAGAACCTTTCCAGTTTTATCAAGCTAGGAAACAACCTAAAATCAGTCAAAGTGCTATCTGCAGAGCCCGAAGAAAGGTTCTACCCTGTCTTTGAGCTCAATGCTTCAGTTTTTGAAAAGGGATATGTAAAACAAACACTTGACAAGATTGTCGAGCTTGCAGCATTTGGAGATGGCCTTGTCGAGTTGCCCGAGCATTCCATAACGTCGCATCGCATAGTCCCGGCGGAAAATCGGAATAAAGCTGGAATGTGGAAAGGCGAGATCCAAAAAGCGATCAACGATATGGAAAAAGAGCTGAAGCACAAATTTGACATCCTGATCGAAGAGAGGAGGAAGGAGAACATTGCAAGCAGATCTGAAAAGCCCCAAGCCAAGATAGCCGACATTGAAGCCGATGCTGCCAGGCTGCAGCAGTCAATCAATACCGATATCGACGCTGTAAAGGAATATGAAAAGCTGTACAAGCAGCTAAAGAAGGAAAGCAAAAAGAAAAAGACACTAAAAGCCCGCTTGATCTCGGTGGAAAACAGAATAGAAACAAAGAAGCAAAAGATCGTTTCCACAAGGAGAAAGATAGAGCAGCTGCACACCAACCAGGAAGCGTTGGAGGAGAAACTGCAAGAAATAGAGCAAGACGAAGAAGAGAAATTCCACCAGGCACTTGGCAACATCAAGAGCAAGACATCCTTCCACGTTGCAGGCTGGCTTGTTGAGACGGTATACAGGGCAAGAATCCTTGTAAATGATTCCCAGGAACATTACGGCGATGTCATGTGGAGCGCCTATACTGGAGAGGGAACTTGGGGAAGATGTTCGTCATGCTCTGTCGCTCTTGCAGAAGGCTCGACGTGCAGCTGCGGCAACTTGCTTTGTGGAACTCACCTTGCCTATTGCAAGATGTGTCTAGAACCTGCATGCGTAGAACACCGCGCCTTGTGCCACATCTGCAGCACTACTTTTTGTGCTACGCATTATATCCGATGCGAAATTTGCAGATCCAATGCATGCACTGGCCACAGCGGAGCCTGCAGCATCTGCAACAGAAAAGTATGCAGCAACTGCTCACAGAAAAAGGGGCTCATAAAAAGCAAGATAATCTGCAATGGTTGTTCAGCGCCTTAGGCGTATGCATATAGAACATTTTTTCAGCCGGCTTAAAACCGCTCTGGACAATAGTTACAAGTGAGACGAGTTGCGCTAGCAGTCCTAGCGCTAGCAGTGATCGTAATCATGCCTGCAAGCGCGCAATCTGGGGTTCCTGTAAAAAATGCCCTTGTGGTGATCAGCCCACAGGAAGAAGCAACATTGCAATCGATCCTTGCCACCGGCGGATTGCCCTCCAGCGTGCAAAAGGCTGTTAAAGCGGCAGAAGGATTGCTGTCGTCGGCCTCGGCACTTGACATATCGACTGATGCGGCTGGCAGGTTTACGCTGGACGCTCCTTTGAGTCCCGGCATTTATGCTGTTACTGTCTTTGCACCGGGTTTTGCAGCATCGTCAAACAGTTTGGTAGTTGACGGCACCGATTCGCCAAAGAACCTGACCATATTTATGCAGCCGTCGGCAATGCTATCTGGCAGAGTCATCGACAGCCAAGGCAGGCCGATTCCGGGAATAGTCGTTGCGGCGTCAAGCCCGCACTCGGCAAATTATGATATCACAATGGATGACGGAATCTTTGTTCTTGACACCGGCCTCAAGACAGGCACGCACAAGATCCACGTCTTCAAGCCCGGAATCGACATAGCCAAACTTCTCAACAATACCGAGTTAGGCATGTTTGAAAACAAGGTCCCATCGCTGTTCAAGTCTGAAGCATCCGGATACATTTCAAAGATTCTTGAGGTGGAGCTAGAGCAGGGCAAGCTTACAACTATGAATGTGCAGCTGGAAAACTCGCATACTATATCTGGCAGAGTGACAGATGGCGCAGGCAATCCTTTGCAAAACATCGCAGTACTTGCGCTTGATGCCAGCGGAACCCTAGTTAACACTGCAGCAATAACTGATTCTGACGGCCGATACATGCTAAATAATGACTTGGCGTCAGGAACATACACCGTAGTCATTCCATCGCTTTTCAGCAAGGGTTATGCCCCGGCAAGCGCCATTGTGAACGTGCCGGCGGAAAATACCCTCGATTTTTCTCTGCAGCCATCCGGCAAGATCACCGGAATAGTAACTGATTTGGGAGGAAACCCTGTCACCAATGCAACAGTGTTTGCAATACCTATAGGGTATACCAATGACACCCAGTTTTCTCAGTTCCTTGCCGCTAGAACAGCCGTGGCAAAGACAGGTGATGACGGAAGATTTGCACTTGACAGAGGCATGGGCAATGGAACGTATGTTGTCACAGCTTCATTTGGAAGCGTGCCTGTTAGTGGTTCTGTAGAGGCTCAGGCTGGAGGCGCTGCAGACATTACCCTTGATTTTGAAGGAACTGTCATGATAAGCGGCAAGGTGACAGATGGCGCCGGCAAGCCAATCAAAGATGCTTTTGTAGCCCCAAGTTTTGCCAACACCCTACTACTATCTGGAGCCAAGTTGTTTGGTACGACAACTTCTGCTGATGGTTCGTATGAGCTGATAATCCCACTCAGGGGCAACAACAGCTCGCTCTTTGATCAGGTAGTGGCATCTGCAGAGGGGTATACCAGCGTGACTGCACAGAGGAGCAATGCGATAATAGCGTTAGACATGATGCCAACCACCAAAATAACTGGGCTCGTAATGGCGCAAAAGCCCACTTCGCCGCCAGTCGAGACTGTGTTGACGAGAAATGGCACTGTGATTTTCAATCATGGGGATGCACAATATGGAGTAGGCCTGCAGACAAACTCACGCATAATATCTGCAAACTTTGACCCGCCAAACAAAAGCATCAGCCTAAATCTGGAGGGGGTGCAAGACGCAACGGGCGTGTCAAAATTTGCAATTCCAAAAGAGTTCATGTCCGGACCGTTTGCAGTCACACTTGACGGGAGGCTGGCCGAGACCATAAACACTGCAGAAAACCAGACGCACTCTATAATCACAATAGAGCACGAGCACGACATGAAGCAGATTACTATTCAGGGAGCGACTGCCGTGCCCGAGTTCCCACTACCTGTTATGCTTACTGCGGCGGGAGTGGCAGTAGTGCTTGCTTGGAAGCGGATAAAGCCCTAGGAAGCGGCGCATTCGCTAAACAACTTTTGCTCGCCAGTCTGCACTATGGTACAGGTAACCTGCAAAGTAGCTTCCTGGCTGCTGCTATTGTTGACGCTATTTGTAAATGCCGCAGCTGCAAAGCTGGTAATGAAAAAGACGAGTGCAATGACTACCAGTAGGAAAAGCACTAGCCGTGATTTACTGCTGGTGGCACTCATGCCAGAATGATTGGAAAAAGTAATTGTTATTCTTTTCTGTCACTCTCATGATTTTTAAGGTTCCTGCCACCATATTGATAGTAGATGTTTGAAAACGAGCACACTTTGCGCAGGTTCATGACCGAGAGGGCAGAAGGGCAGTTCCATGACAGGTACGAGCGGGCGCTAGAGCAGGTAAGAAAAGAGTTTGGCAGGAAATACCCGATAATCATAGGGGGCAAGGAGGTAAGGACTTCCTCTACGGTTGCCGAGACATCTCCAATAGATACCCGCACGGTGCTCGGCCACCTTCCGGTAGGAAGCGCCAGCCATGCAAAGCAGGCAATAGCGGCTGCAAAAAAGGCGTTTAGCGACTGGAGCAGAACCCCGTACAAAGAGCGTGTGCACATATGCAGGTCTGCAGCAGATATCATGAGCCAGCGCAAGTTCGAGCTCGCAGCATGGATTTCGTATGAAAACGGCAAGAACCGTTATGAGGCAATAGCTGACGTGGACGAGGCCATAGACTTTTTGCGCTACTATTCAGAAGAGATGGAAAAGAATGAAGGCTTTGAAGTGGCAATGAAGAGCGCCCAGCCAAACGAAAAGAGCAGAAGCGTGATGAAACCCCGCGGAGTGTGGGGAGTCATCGCGCCCTTTAACTTCCCGGCGGCAATTCTGGTTGGAATGAGCGCAGGCGCAATAATCACTGGCAACACTACTGTAGTCAAGCCTTCAAGCAACACCCCGATAATTGCATTCAAGTTTGCAGAGGTATTTCGGGAAGCTGGCCTGCCCGATGGTGTCTTTAACCTTGTAATCGGACCCGGAGGCAAGGTAGGTGGCGAGCTTGTCAGCAACAGAGACGTCGCCGGCATCGTGTTCACCGGCTCCCGAGAAGTAGGCTATCACATGGCCAGAGAATTCAGCAAGCAAAGGCCAAGGCCGCTGATAGCCGAGCTTGGCGGCAAGAATCCAGCGATAGTGACTGAGACTGCTGACATTGGCAAAGCAGTTGACGGCGTCATGAAGGCGGCGTTTGGCTATTCGGGTCAAAAGTGCAGCGCGTGCTCGCGGGTCTATGTCCACAAGAAGGTGAAGGATGAATTCATGAAGAGGCTTGTCGAAAAGACAAAGAGCCTGCCTGTTGGAAATCCGCTTGACCAAAACACGTTTGTCGGCCCACTTGCCAATCAAGATGCATACAAAAAGTTTCAACAGTACGTCAGGGTCGCTGACAGGGACGGCAAGATTCTGGTAGGAGGCTCTGTCAGAAAGGATGGTGATCTGCGGCACGGCTATTACGTCCAGCCTACTATAGTAGCCGGCCTGCCAAAAAAGCACTGGCTATTTAGAGAAGAGATGTTTGTTCCAATCCTATGCGTGAGCGACTATGAAACGTTTGACGAAGCGATCAGGCTTGCGAACGATTCAGATTACGGGCTGACTGCCGGGATATTCAGCAGCAAGCAGGAAGAGATCAAAGAGTTCCTGGACTGCATCGAGGCCGGAGTTGTGTATGTGAACAGGCAAGCAAGCGCCACCACTGGCGCCATGGTCGGCTGCCAGCCGTTTGGCGGCTGGAAGGACTCTGGCACAACTGGCAGGGGAACGGGCGGGCCGCACTACCTCACGCAGTTCATGCGAGAGCAAAGCCAGACTATTGCTGAATGAGGGACCTGGCCAGCAGTAGCAGGTTGCGCTTGCGCTCCCTTATCCTGCGGACAGAGTAGGGGAGCCACTGGCTGCCGTAGGGTATGTATTCTGCAACCGCAAGCCCTTTTTTCACAAGGTCGACTTTTAGCTCGTTGCGGATTCCCATCAGCAACTGAAATTCAAACGTCGAATTCTTGTTCAGCCTGATTGCCTCCTCTACCATGCTAGAGTCGTGCGTTGCAATTGCGAAAAAGTTCTTGCTCTCAAAAAGCATCTTCATCAGTTTCAGGTAGTTGGCGTCAACCTCCTCTTTTGCGGTGAACGCATGCTCCTCCGGCTCGTGATAAGCACCCTTTACCAGCCTAACCTTGCCGCCATTCTCGATTAAATGCAACAGGTCGCTTGCACTCCTGCGCAGGTACGACTGTATGGCAACGCCGGTCGCGTCGTACTGCTCAAAGAGCTCTAGATAGAGAGCCACCGTGTCTTCGGTGAACCTGATCGATTCCATGTCTATCCACACAAACTGCCCAAGCTCCTTGGCTTTTGAAGCAAGTCTCTTGAAGTTTTTCAGGCACAGGTCGTAGCTAATTGCAAGTCCAAGCTGAGTCGGCTTGGCAGAAATGCAGCTGCGGACATTTCTCTTGTGAATCAGATCCATCAGCGAGAGATACTCTGCCACCGTCTTCTCTACTGCATCAGCGTCAACTGTCTCTTCACCAAGAAAATTCAGGATGGCTGACATGCCTCTGCTATTAGAGTCAAGCGCGGCAGTGATTGCCTCCTTTGTGTCATAGCCGGCAACCCACCTTTTTGCAACCCTGAAAAGCAGCCGCTCCATCAGGCCGGAATCGTAGCTGTGGGAATGGGCTGCAGTCTCCAACAACACGATAATTCCGTGTTTCTTTGATATAACCTTAGACGGTCAGTATGGCTTTCTTTAGCTCCTTTATCTTGTAAAATGCCTTGCATGAGACGCAGCTCCACCCGTCAGCGTCTCCAAACATCGACTGCACAGTGCGCCGCGTCATTTCGCAGCCGCAATCGGGGCAGTGTAGCATGATCAAGACAAGCAAGCGCAACCTGCATTAAATATCGAGAGCTAAAATGTACCGGGTCAAGTCTCTGCGCGGACATAATCTTTTATTGAGTCCCTATTGAAGGGTGCCTGTCCATGATGATGATAGATGTCTTGAAACAGGCGTGTAGGCAGGTCCACGCAAAGACCCGCAGCCTAGCCGGCACTGCCCGGGCAAGCAGGCAGATGGGGAGGGGCGCTGGAGGGGACATGTCGCGCAGAATAGACCTGGTTGCTGAAAAGACGGTCATTGACCTGTTGAAGAAGCGCGGGGTTGATGCCACAGTGATCGGGGAAGAGTGCGGCAGGATCGAAGGAAGGAAAGGCTATGTTATCATGGACGCCATAGACGGCACTACAAACGCTGTGCGCGGCATCCCGTTCTACTGCTGTTCAATTGCATATGCAACCGATTTCAGATTAAGCACAGTCACAGACGCAGCCATAATCGACTTGGCAAGAGGAGACCTGTACTACGCCTCAAGCAAAAAGGGGGCATTCGTAAACGGCAAGAGAATCTTTGCAAAGAAGGAAAGCCCTCCAGACCCAACGATAGGCATCAACGTTTCCGGCATAAAGCCCTCGGTAGTTCAGCGGCTCGCGCCCATAATTGCGGAGGCTGACCACACCAGGCAGTTTGGCGCGAACGCGCTTGAAATGTGCTTCCTTGCAAGAGGTCTTTTGGACGCGTACATTGACCTCCGGGGCAAGATCAGACCGACCGACATTGCAGCCGGCTACCTGATAGCAAAGGAGGCGGGGGCAAAGGTGTATTCTGACACCGGCTCTGACTTGGAGTCGGACCTTGACGTCAAGACCCGGCTCTCGTATGTCGTAACTGCAAACGACGGTATGCGAAAGAAGCTGTCGGGTCTTTTCTGACGGATGCGCTTGCGCGTTTTTACAAGCATGCGGAAAGGCGAATAGTTCTTTTTTTATACTTCCTGCATTATCATCTGCTGGTTCTTCCTCAGAGTGACCTCTGATACGCCTGCGGCGTTTGCGATGGCGGCCTGGCTCTTTGACTCGCCGCTACTGGTGCAGGCAATGTACAGCACAGACGCTGCAAGGCCCATCGGGTCCTTGCCTGCCGCAAGCCCCTTCTTTATGACGCTGTAAATGATGTCCATTGCCTTGCGCTTTGTGCGCTCGCTGATGCTCGCCTTGCTCGCCACGCGGGAGACACACTTTACCGGGTCTAGCATAGGCACTTTCAGGTCAAGCTCGCGCAAGAGTATCCTGTAGGCCCTGGCCAGATCTTTCTCCTTCGTGTTCGTGGCTGAAATGACATCGCTTAGGGTGCCAGATATGCCCATCTCCCTCTGGACGATATAGATCGCAGCACCCATGACG
>JBDZWB010000226.1:0-2914 GCA_040255975.1 Nitrosopumilales archaeon | reverse complement strand
TCTTCGCATTACGCATGGAAGGCCAGTGTCCTGGACCAAACTAGACGATGACCGCTTACTGTAGCGATAATCGAAGGATATTAAAAACTTAGTCTGGAAAGATGATGTTCAGCAGCGTGTCTACAGCCTTGTTCTTGGCCTGCTGCTTGTAGTATTCCATTCCCTTCTTGGGGGCATCGAGCGACTTCTCGTGCTCTACTTCGTCTACCGGCCGGTGGTCAAGCGCGCCGTAAAACTGCGCCTTGTAGCCCTTTAGCTTTGATACCGCTGTGGAAGTGAAAATGTCGTGCAGCCACACAGAACCTATGAAATAGATGAAGGGTGGGTTTGGCTTGCTCTTTATCATGTCCGCAACCCTGCTTATCGTCTGGGCCATGTTCTTCGAGTCGGTGTCGATTGCGATAATTTCGGGCCTGACTCCGCCTTGGATCAGAGCCTCCTTTACCTTTTCGGCCGGTCCTGCCTCGCCCACAACCATGACCATCGTCTTGTGTTTGTCTGGCCTCGACTTCATGACCGTTCCATAGGTCTCTATGCCGAGCTTTACGCGCTCTTGAATGTAATCGGGAAGCCCGCCGTCACTGGACCTTCCCCTGTGTACAGCATAGAGAACAATCAGGTTGCCGTCGGTAAAGCGGTACTCGGACATCTAGTACCACGTGGTTGCCACTTTTTTTGGCGCCGAGATCTGTCTTTCAAGCTCATCGAGCCGCTGGAGCGATTCGGGGCTTTTCTGTAGTTCCTTGAACTGTTTCTCGTGCCTTATCCTGCGAACGACGTTCATGACCTCGTCCATCGTGACCCCGTGCTTGATGTCATACTCGATCTGCTTGGCACAGCTCGAAACCGTGCTGTATTTCTTGTAATTTCGTTTTTCAAAAGAGGATGCGTCGGGAGAGATGCCTTTCACAAAACGGACAATAACCTTTTCAACGTGTTCAAGATGCCAGTCCTTCATTGCAAAATTATTGGCCTTCATGACTCCCAATGGCTTACCATTATTGGCTATTTAATCTCTTGTCCGGATTTAGAGGTAGTCGGAAAGCTTGGTCTTTTCCTCACCCGGGATTTTTGCGATCTCAAATCCCTCTTTTGGCTTCAGCAGCGAAGCAGTCGCGTCGATTCCAAGCTTTGTGGTAAGCAGGTTCGTCTGGTCGCTTGACGGGTCGAGGCTGGAGCCCTTTGAGTTTGGCATGATGACAAAGTCCCTGTCTGCCTGAGATCTCGTAGCAATGGCATATTCGACAGCCACCGGATCGGTCGGGTCAATGTCGGCATCCACCACGGTAGCCATCTTGAGCGAGGGATGTGCTGAAAACGCGGCCATCAGCGCGTTCTTTGGTTCTCCCTCCAGCCGCTTCTTTATCTGGATCACGGCTGCCAGCCAGTTGCTGCCGCCGTCGGTAAGGTGCACCGCCTGAGTGGTCGGAACCACGTTCTTGACATAGTCGAACATCTTTGCCTCCACAGGCAGGCCCATCAAGAGCCGGTGCTCTGCATAGCCCGGCAGGATGTCGTGGTAGATTGCGCCGTCGCGGAATCTTATTTTCTCTAGCTCAAACACGGGCTGCTTGCGCTTGAAATCGTAGGTTCTGAGCATCTCGACCATCCACTCTTCGTGCGTCCTGTCCTTCAGTATCCTGCCCTCAATTACGATCTCGGCATGGTCAGGCACGTACAGCTGCGAATACCCTGTCTTTGCGAGCGTCAGCCTGTTTTCAAGGAGCGAGTTTGCAATCAACATCTCGTCAACCCCGTACGCAGCCTGATATGCGGCTGCGATGTTTACCGCGGGGTGCACTCCTAACGCTATTGCGACCCTCAGGTCCTCCCCGTGGTCGCGAGCGTAGGTGAAGCACTTGTGCAGGTGCCTGCCCTCCACCATCCTAATGGCCATGTGCCTGTCGTCCAGCCTCAGCAGGCGGTGGGTTGACTGGTTCTGGTTGCCTTTTTCCTGATCTTTTGCAAAAACGACGGATGAGGTGATGAACGGTCCTGCGTCCTTTTCAAAATGTGTGACTATTGGAAGATCGTTCAAGTTGGTTGAAGAGTTTTTTTCGAATAGCGCGCCCGACTGCTTCCTAGCCGGCTCTGACAGGCTGCCAAGCGCCTCTGTGATCCGCGCGTGGATCGCCCGCTTGACATCGACCTGAGCAGCAGCCTTGCCTGCCCCTGCGACTGCATGGTAGAACTTTTTTGGGGTACCGACTACGTTGCAGGCGACCTTGATCTTGCTTTCATGAACCTTTTCAAACAACACTGCCTGCTTGCCATCCAGCTTTGCAGTGACTGCTGCAAGCTCGAACTTTGGACTCACGTCCTGCTTGACACGCACCAACTCGCCCTCTGCCTCAAGGAGCGACAGAAAGCTTCGGAAATCTGCGCTATTGCCCTTCATGCTTTTTGCTACCAACGATGGTCATAACCTCTCCCATAATTGCTTTCATGTCCTCCAGCTGGAGCTGAGCCTTGCTATGGAGCGAAACCAGGCAGATTCCATTTATCATCGACGATACCTTTTCCGCGATAGTATTGATAAAGATTGAATCATACTTGCTTGGAATTACTTTGGCGACGTTTACCTTATTGGATGCGCTTATTGCGACCGACATTGCGCCTATGCGGCGATCGCCCTCTGTAACTATAATAAAACAGCCGTTTTGAAAAAAGTTAGTCTGGATGAGAAAATCTCGCCCATTGCCCGAGCTAACAACCTTCTCTTCCATTACGCCTGGCTCATTATCCATTGGCTTACCTGACGCGGACAGTGATGGGCTTGGTAACTTTTAGTTCCTGCTTCTTTGTCCTTGCCCTCAGCTTTGCCTTGTACTTCAAATTCCTAGGCTTTGTCCTCAGCCTGTAGCCACAACACGGGCAGCAGAGACCATCCCACTTGATGAATATCTCGCAGATC
>JBDZWB010000225.1:0-2917 GCA_040255975.1 Nitrosopumilales archaeon | reverse complement strand
CTCGCCAACGCAATTTCAGCAGCGCGCGTGCTTGCTCAAACAAAAAAGAGCAAGGTCAAAGGTCTTGCCGAATCAAAGATGGCCACTGGCACTTTCCGGACAGCTTCTATGAATGGTAGCCTGTCAGACATTGACATTGAGCAGAAGGTAAAGGTCGCAAGGGAAGGGGAAAAGGCCGCACGCAGCAACAAGACCGTCAAAGCAGCATCGTGTACATACCGCGAAACGCTCGACTACAAGGCAATAGTCAACAGCGACGGAGCGGAGGTTGAGATTTACGATTCAAAACCCGAGTTCAACGTGTCAGCAATAGCCAAGAGGGGCAGCCAGAGTGCAACCGCACACGAGGGAATCGGCGTGACGGGCGGATGGGATGACCTGTTCAAAAAAAGCCACTTGGAGTATGCGGTCATTGCGTCAGAACGTGCCTCAAAACTGTTGGATGCAAAACACGTGCCTGGCAGCAAGGAAACGATAATACTGGATCCTGCGATGGTTGGCCTGCTGGCACACGAAGCTATCGGACATACCGTCGAAGCAGATTTCGTGCTTTCCGGCTCCGTGGTGAAAGACAAGATCGGACAACAGGTGGCAAGCGAGCTGGTCACGCTTGTGGACAGCGGTAGATCGGAAATCGCCGATAACGCAGGCGGCACAATAATAGTGGATGACGAGGGCGTAGCAGCAGAAAGGACTGCGATAATTGAACGCGGGATATTGAAATCATTTCTACACAACCGAGAGTCTGCAAAGATCTTTGGTACTACATCAACCGGCAACGCCCGGGCGTACCAGTACACCGACGAGCCTCTCATAAGGATGCGGAACACATTCATCGAGCCGGGGAACGACAAGCTTGCCGACATCATAAAGGAGACAAGACACGGCTATGTCGTCAAAGGGGCAAGAAACGGGCAGGCTGATGCAAATGGAGAATTCATGTTTGGCGCAGAAGAGGTCTATCTTGTAGAGCGAGGAGAGATAAAGGAGCTCATGAAGGGGGCAAGCATCTCCGGTAACGCCTTTGAGGTGCTGCGGTCAGTCGACATGGTGGGCAACGAGTTCCAGTACGACATAGGCACAGGCTACTGCGGCAAGTACCAGCCGGCAAAGGTGGACGGCGGCGGACCTTACATTCGCTGCACCGCAGTCATTGGAGGGCTGCAATAGTTGCAAGATCTAATGCGCAGCGCGATGAGGGATGCCGAAGCGTCTGGTGCAAGCGATGTCGAAATATACGCAGCAGCAGTCAACGAGTCGGAGGTATTTATTGAAAATAACGACGTCAAACAGGCCAAGTCGCAAAGGACAAGCTCGATGGGGATACGAGTCTTTCTGGGCGGTTCAGTCGGATTCTACTCGACCAACATTCTGACGAAGGACAGGATAAGGGACGCAGTGGCGACGGCGATAAAAATTGCTCGCTCCAGTCCACGCGACAAGTTCAACGGGCTTCCGGGCAAGGCGAGGGTCAAGCCCCTCTTGGGCATTTACGACAAAAAGGCCGAGTTTTTTGCTGCGCCGGACGCAGCTGGCAAGGCCGCAGAAATGCTCGAAACGGCCAAATCGTATGACACTAGGGTGAGCGTCGACAGCGGCAGTTTCAATGCTAGCGTAGCGAGACACTGGCTTGCCAACTCTAACGGTGTCGAGCTGTCGGAAAGGGTAAGCATATTTTCATGGTCAATGATGGGGATGGCAATAGACGGAAGCGACATCTCTAGCTTTGACTTTCAGCTTGGAGGCTCGCATTCTGTCAGGGGGATAAACGTTGGTGCAACAGCGACCGAGTTTGCAGAGACGGTGGTCAACTCGCTCAGCCCGCGCAGGATAGAAAGCTTCAAGGGCGAAATGCTGCTGACACCGTCTGCGTTTAACGAAATGATAGAGGATGTCATTTCACATTCCATCAATTCAGACGCGGTACAGAAAAAGTCGAGCCATTTTGCCGGCAAGATAGGCAGGCAGGTGTCGTCAAGCCTGCTGACCGTGGAGGATGACGCAACCAATGTAGACGGACTTGGCGCGTCCAGCTTTGACAGGGAAGGCATCCCACACCGCAAGAATATCGTGATAGAAAAAGGCATACTCAAGAAATTCATCTATAACACGTATACTGCAAGGAAGGACGGCGTCAGAAGCACCGGCAACGCAAGTGGCTCGACCGGCTCGCCGCCATCAGTGTCGCCGACCAACGTTGTAGTCAGGCCCGGCAGGCAGAGTGTAGAGACGCTGATTTCAGAGATGAAAAAAGGTATCATCATCAGCAGGTTTTCTGGCAACGTCAACCCTGTGAACGGCGACTTTTCTGGCGTAGTAAAGGGGGGAAGGCTCGTCACGAACGGGGTGGTGCAGCACGCAGTCAAGGAAGTAATGGTGGCAGGCAATGTCTTTGAGGCATTGCGCCGGCTAAACGGCATATCGAAGGAGCGAAAAATAATTTATGATTCTATACTGCCGTACATGCGTTTTGGAGGCATCTCGTTCACGGCGGGCTGATTAGATGGAAGAAAGATATGATATCGCGATCGTCGGAGGGGGTCCTGCAGGACTATCAGCAGCATACTCGGCGGCAAAGACTGGCGCAAAGGTGATCCTGTTTGAAAAGGACGAAGCGATAGCACACAGTGTCAGGACCAGCGGCGTTACTTGGATCTCTGAAATGGAGAGGCTTGGGATACCGAACAGGCTCTACAACCCTGTGCAGAACTATCGTTTTGTGTCGCCTTCAAACGACATTTTGATCTCTGGAACTATTCCAAAATCATGTGTGCTTGATGTAAGGGCGACGTACCAGCACCTTGCATTTATGGCAGCCGAGGCAGGGGCAACGATCATGGTGAGGAGCAACGTGATAAACGTAGTCAAGGAAGGGGACAGGATCGCCGGCATAAAGGCAAGTACGCCAAAGGGCGAC
>JBDZWB010000224.1:0-2946 GCA_040255975.1 Nitrosopumilales archaeon | reverse complement strand
CAAAGCAGCAGGTATGTCAGACAATGTTATCTTGTTAGATAAAAAACAGAATGGTGATCCGTCGGTGGCCGCACTTGGCAAGATCCGGAAAAAGCACCAAAACAAGCTGCTGCTTAACATAATGGGGACTGATATCATGCAGAGATCATATGGTCAAAAGGGAATAAGGGGTGGCCTAGAAGATATCATGTCAGACGTAAAGACAATAGCGGATCTTTCAATAGCTGTTATCAGCCACTCGCAGAACGACGTACTTGAATATCTTTCAGAAGTGGCTGATATGCACCTGCGCCTGCTGATGATAAGCGATACGCTTTTCCTACAGTCACTTGTCCCGGCGACCACTCTTTACGCAGTGGTATTTGACGGACACCAGATCATCCTTGAACCAGTCGTGTAGCTATGTGCTCAAGTGATAGTACTCATCAGCAAGATTTTCTTCAATTCCTACAGGCAAAAGTTCCTTCATCTGGTCATAGTATGACAGGAACCTACTGCCCTTTGGCGTTATCCGATAAAGCGTCTTGTCACCATTGCTAACTTCGTGCACAAGGCCGCTTTTGATAAGCGAATCAAGGTACAGCTTGCACTGGTCGTTGCTCAACATCGCCTTGTACATTATCTTGGTGCGGGTCTCTTCTTTATTCACCGACTTTAATATAGCTGCAATTACTTCATAGCGGCTACGATTCTTCATTTATTAAGCCGCTTCAAATACAACAAACATTTCATATAATTAGAGTGGAACTATTGGATAGAACCATCGTTCAAGTCAGCGACGGGGGCGGTGCTTTTGTGAAAAGAGACGCAAGCTGCTTGTAATGCGCAATGAATTTCTTGCCGAGATCTGTAGTCTTGTATATGTATCGCTTCGAGCTCGGACGTTCCTGTATCATTTCTAACATCCCGCTGTCTAGCAGAAAGTCAAGATATTGGTTTATCTGTTTTGAGTTCAAGTTGCAGCGGTACATTACGTGCGTTTTTCTGGCGCCGTTTTCGCACATGAGTAGGATGAATTCTATTATCTCTAACCATCCCCTGTTGCTCCAACCTGCTGCGTTTAATGGCAATTTCTATAGAAACTCTATTGGTATGGGATTTAATGATAAACGAACTTTTTAACCCAACAAGAACATAGAAGATTTGTGTGACTTAGAAAATGACAGGTTCCGCCAGGCTGCCATTACTGATCAAGTGGCTTCGCCACGTCCGCTCAGTCTTAACCATGCCAAAGTTGACGGCATAGTCTATAAAGCAGGGCGACAGGACTATTGCGTTTTTGATTTTTTCTGCTATACTGATCTGCTGTCGGATCCTGCGCTGCGCCTCTTTCAGCTCGAAGATCTCTGGCAAGAGATCTTCTAGAGACTCCTCTGTTCTTGCCTTTTCCGCTCTTTGCAGCAAGAGCGGTCTGACCTTTTCTTGGTATTCCCTGTTCTGCCTTTCAAGCAACTGGAGATGCTGGTTAATATCTTCAGCTGGCATACAGGCAGCTGCTTCAGTTTGACCTATGCCTCTGTAGGCATCTCTCGAGGGCCAGACAAGAACAGGCGGCATGCTAAGCCCAAGTCTTTTGCTCACCAGGCTACCATCCACAAGGTAGCCTATCCCTCCTGTTCCGGAGGCATAGCTAGAAATTCCAAGGTCCCTTGCAAGCAAAAGAGGGATCGGGATCGCACGCGGGGAAAGCTGGTTGACAAACTTTGAAATGTCTAGGTCGTCTGGATTTCCAATGCTCATCTCTATCTCCTTTTTGCAGGACATGCATGAACCTGCAAGGAACAGGCTGTTGCTCCTATTCGAAATCTTGGCAGATGCCTTACTTCCACAACTGCAGTGGATCCACAGAGGGGCTTGCAGATGGGAGGAGGGGCTGACGCCTGTGTCGATTCCGCTACTCATGAACATGTTCTCCGCCTGTCTCAGGGCATCAGAATAGATGTCAGAGTTTGAAAGCAAAAACGTAAAGCCGTCTTCAAAAACCTTTGAAATCTCTGACAGTCTTACAAAGAGCGTGCTGTACTCCCAAGTCTCGTTGACGACCCTTGACATCAGAAACGAGTTTAGGTCGGCATACGACTTGGCCCTTGCGTGGCTGGCTTCGACATGCTGCCATAATTGTTCCAAATTGTTTAAAAGGGCATTTCTATTGGCTTCTGCGCCGGCGCTCTTTTTTATCCAAGACTTTACTTGCTTCTTCCAGTCATGGACGGTGGTCTGGCTAGGCGTGGGCATTTGGGAGACTCTCAGCCAGCGCTTTGACTCGCTGACTGGCATGCGAAGTTCCATTATGCCATTTGAGTGCTGGATGCTTGGAAGTTGGGCCAATCGCACCCATGATTCGTCGACAAAGTCATGGTCCACAACAAGAAAAAGATTGACTATTCTTGCGTCTCTATCGCGCTCCTCCATGGTGCGCTTTAAGGTTTCAAGCATGACAATTTTCTTAAAGACGCCCCCGTACGCAAAGAGGTTTGGCTGATGGGTAGAGACTATTATCTTTGCAGTCGGGTCGTCAAGCAGCTCAATGCTGTTCCTGACCTTTCCAGTCAGCGTGCCGGCTTCAATATGGAACTTGCTGATAAATGACTTGAGCATTAACCGGTTTCGCAAGACAAAGTCGCTTGCGAGGAACTTTTGCGACTGTACGCTATCCACCGCGTCGCCAAACCTTTCCGGTATTGACTCTGTAAACTCTGCTACACCGGGATTTTTTACCCTGCTGAACTTGGCAAAAAGTGCTCTTACTTGAGGCGCCTTGTTGACTACTGTTAATGGCTCTGACATCTTCCAGCCCCTTTAGACCAACTCGATTATCTCTTTGGGCTTGGTAGTGACAGCAGCTCCCTTGGGTATCATTTCATTTGGTACCTTCCATAGTTTGAATTCTTTGCCAAAGCAGAGCTTGGCTACTTCAAAGGCCTCGACATAGTTGATGGATGTGTT
>JBDZWB010000223.1:0-2965 GCA_040255975.1 Nitrosopumilales archaeon | reverse complement strand
ACTTTTACGACTACCAGATCTCAGTGGTGACTGACGATCCAGACGACAAAAGGACTATACAAAGAGAAAAATGTGAAGTGGTGCTGGTCAGAAAGGACTATTGCACAAATGCCATAAAAAAGGGCAGGGCACTGCAGTATGCGGTGGAGCACCGCAGGCGTCATGCCAAGAATTCCAACAAGTACTGGATCTTTCATATGGACGAGGAAAGCTATGTCATGCCTCAGACTCTGCTTGCCCTGTTAAAGTTCATAAGGGAAGGAAACGGCGTAGCGTCGGAAGGCCCTATCTTTTACCCGTTCAAATTTGAGTCGGCGAATCGACTGACTGCGATAGCCGAGTCGATAAGGCCCTTTGCTTGCTATGACTGCGTCTCCCAGATGACACACCCTCCACCACTTCACATGCATGGCAGCAACTTGCTGATAAGGTCAGATGTTGAAGACGCTATCGGTTGGAACTTTGGACCGCTTTTGGCAGAAGACCAAATGTTTGGATACAAGGTCTATGAAAAGTATGGTCCGGGGTCAATGGGGTGGCATGGCGGCATACTGCTAGAGCAACCTCCACTCAACCTCCGAGACCACTTTCTCCAGAGACGCAGGTGGTTCCTCGGCACGTTGCAGAACCTGCGCAAATTCCCGCGCTGGCACAGGTACAAGCTGATGTTCAAGTCAGTGACTTTGTTCCTTGGATTTGCCTCTGCGATGGCGTCAACAGCGCTTTCGATCAACGCCTACGTGCTGCCGCTCTTTTCACTTTCCGGCATTGACGCCAACATGATAAGTTCTGGCATTGCATCCATTCCAAGCAACCTGCCGATTCTTTCTGCCATCAACTCAATGACGCAATCTGCTACAGGAAGCGCCTTTGTAGAATTTGGGACTGCAGCCATCCTGCTCTTTACTTCGCTGGTCTGGCTTTCCTCATACCAGCTCGGGCTTTACTTGAACCTGAGGTATTCAAAGATTGGTTGGGCAAAGAGGCTGTTTTTTCACATGCAGACGATGTTGCTATGCCCTGTAATCGGCCTGATAGAGACGTTCCCGGGATTCTGGGCCACAATAGAGTACTTTGTCAAGAAGCAAAAAGAGCCTGAAAAGGTACCTGTCTATGACTTTTATGTCATAAACAAGTGAGCGCTAGGCTCTTGCGACAGCCGCTAGATCCTGCTTTTCGCGAGTCGCTACAAAGGCAGCCAAGAACGCGACGCTCAAAAAGTACCAGTTTGGAATTGCGGTAAAGTAGGCGTCAACCGATCCCATGAATTGGGTGGTCCATTCGCCAGGGAGCACCAGCCTGCCAGCATTCATATCGCCTTGGACAGGAGCCACCGCCCGTAACGTAAACCACGTAAAATCTTCGACTGCCAGCATCGAGAAAAATATTGCACCTGTTAGCACAAGGCTTGGGATGATATCTTCGACTGCCATGTGTGTTCGAAGCAGACCATATGCCGCAACTCCAAACGCTAAGGCCATTGCAAAGTGATACGGATAGAGCAGAGAAAACAGAACGGGGTTGTGACCAAACGTAGTATCCCTGATGATATAATACTCCAAAAATCCGTATGAAACTGAAAACGCCAAAGCAGAAAGGACCAAGCCGAGAAACCCGCTTTTCATCAATCTTCACTTTGAATGTTATAGAACATTCAGAGGGGATGGTGCAAAATGTACTTATCAATTTTGCCGTATTTTGAGTAACCTTTCTACATGATTTACTTGTATGGAATCTCGACTGCCTTAAGATCTTCGGCCGCCTCGACATCTGGGTGAATGGCGCTTGCCTCTTTTACAAGCGATGAGATCTCGTCATAGCGCGCGCTAAAGTGGGTCAGAAAGAGCTTGCCTGCGCCAGCCTTTTTGGCTACAGTCGCCGCCTCTGTTGCAGTAGAGTGCCAGTTCTCGACTGCCTTTTGCTGCTTGTCCTGACCGTAGGTCGATTCAAAGACAAGCGCGTCGCAGCCCCTGAAGAACTTCACCAATTTGTCAGTCGGTCTTGTATCGCCGGATATCCCTATCTTCCTGCCCTTGCGTGGCGGCCCGAGAATTTGACTCGACCTTATCTTTTTGCCCTTGTAGACAATGTCTTGCCCATGTTGAAGCCTGCCGTATAGGTTGCCCTCTGGTATGCCCAGCCTCTTTGCCTCCTTGACGTTAAACTCGCCGGGCCTGTCAAACTCCTCGATGCAGTAGGCAAATGATGGGACCGAATGCATCGCTTCGCAGCAAGTGACTTGATAGTCATCCTCCTTTACCACGATGCCTTCCTTCCTTATCACATGCATGTTTATGTCAAAAGTGAGACCAAAATTGATTATGCGCATGTTTTCCTCTAGGAATTCCTTGACCCTTGGCTGGCCATAGATGTCTATGCTCCTTTCTCTGCCCTGCAGCGCCATCGTCTGCAGCAACCCGAGCAGCCCTACGCAATGATCGGCATGCATGTGGCTAATGAAAATCTTCATCTTTCTGTTCATACCAAGTCCTGCCTTGATGAAGTTCCGCTGCATCCCTTCGCCGGCGTCAAAGAGCAGCAGCTCACCTTCTCTCATGATGGCTATGGAGGATAACCCCCGTTCTATAGTAGGGGCTGCGGAAGAGGTGCCCAAGAAAACGAGCTGCATATTTGCCATGCTGATATGGTAGTAATATTCCTGCCAAATTTATGCTGAGCTATAACGCGACTCTAGCGCCTGAGCTATTGCAGTGCTTAGATCAACCTTTGAGTATTGCCCGGGGACAGAGTTGGTCGCAATAATGTCCTCAACGCCTGCAGCCTTTATCTTTTGAGCCGCGTCTCCTATCAAGAGGGCGTGGGCGCACATAGCATAGACTCTATTGGCGCCATTCTTGCGCAACGCCTGCGCGGCCTTGACTATGCTACCGCCACTGCTTATCATGTCGTCTACGAGTATGGCGTCCCTGCCGGAAACATCGATGTCTATCTTTTCGTCGATGGT
>JBDZWB010000222.1:0-2988 GCA_040255975.1 Nitrosopumilales archaeon | reverse complement strand
CACAGCAAGCCTTGCGGCAAAGTATGCGCCTGCTATTGTAGGGTAGTGGTCAAGCCCTCTTGCGTCTTCATAGTCGGAGCCAGTCGCGATCTGGCCGTTGCTTGTAAACCAAGACTCGATCATTTCAAAGCTCCACACGTCGTCAGGTATCAAAACCACCGAATATTGGTTTGCAAGGTGCGAGTACTGCGTTACTTCAAACAGGCCTATGGTAGGATTTTCCTCATTTTCCTTCACGATCGTGTTAGAGATAATGTCATCTGTCGCAGAGATACTCCACCTTGTCGGGACCAGCTTGCGGCTCTTTTTCATCCCAAGCATCCCCACGCTGAGAACCTTGTGGATGCTACTCGTCTCCACCCCGCGCCTGTACAGTTCCATTATTGCGTCAGATGCCTTCAGGTCGCCGTCATAGAAAGCGGCTTCAATCCTCTGATCTGCCGAAAGCGACGACGCCTTGAAAGTCTTGAGCGGAGCAGCTGGTCCAAATGGTGCGGCCTCTGCGTTGAGCCTCATCTCATGTTCGAGGTCAACGTCTGCAAGGGGCTTTTTCTCAAACGTCGCTTCGCTCTCTGCTGGGCGCTCTGACATGGCCAGCTCTTGCATGTTTTCAAGGTACCTGCCGGTGGTATCGTTAACATTCATTGTAAAAGTGCCCCTTACAAGCGACAGCCTATAGTTTGCAATTTCTTCTATGCTCTTACCTGCCCAGAGCTCTGTCCTGTCAAGAATAGACGTGTCACCGTGCAGTGGCGGGATCATGGGTCCGAGCCGGACCTTCGGGTAGCCGTAACGCCCTACAAACACTGACGGCGGGCTAGAGCCGTCTATCGCGTCAAGTGCAAGCTTGGCCGAGTTTGCCTTCAGGTATTGTATCCAGTTCTGCTCTAGCTTTTTCTTTATGTCGGCCGGCGTCGACAACGTGAACAATTGCCAGAAGTAGGATTTATAGCATTAGAAGCCCATTGCCGCCGATCTTTTTTATCGGACATGCTGAAAAAATATTTCCCGGCAACACCTCAAGGTTCTTCGTTTCTTTCCCTTGGAGTCGCGCCCTTTACCAACTCTGTCTTGTCGTCTGTAGTGAGATCGTAAATCGGCTCCGGTGGCGGCGGTGCCTGACTGAGGTCGGCATCGCCTTTGTTGCGCGTCTCCTCGTACCTTCTTGTGCTTTTTTCACTCATCGAACCCAACTGCGCGGCAACAGATAAGAAAGTTGCAGAATGGCTTGGCTGCTTTAACAAAAAGTGCGACGAATAATATTCACTTTGCTATTGCACTCTTATTTCGCGCATTGAGGGTTTACTCGGCTCCTGCATCGCTCGCGACTGTGTCGCCAGCTTCCGTTCATGAAATATTCCAGATGATTGTTGCCGTCGCGGTCCTGCACCACCCGCTCATCTCCATTTCTCGGAGGTCCAGAGCGCGAGCGGAACAACGGCGATGTTGCTCCAAAGCTTGACATGACAAAAGCTGGATTACATGATATTTAACAAATGACATGATCACACCGTCGCCAGTACGTTCGCATAATCGTAGGCAGTTATCGAATATCCATAGCAAACGGAAGGATATTTCGTCCGTCATAATCCACGCAAGACCAAACCTTAATAGCATTAGCAGATCACCCATGATTTCGTCATTGCCTCAAAGCGCAGATATGGACCCGGTGGACAAGGCAATACTTGCTTCAATTTACGCAAGCACTCTTGATCCTTCGGTACTAGCATATGACAGGATCAGGGCGAGGATACCCATTGGCCAGGAATTCTACAATTCCAGAGTCGGCCACCTTGCCAAGATGGGCCTGGTGGAAAAGTCGGATCCAAACAAGCTGACCTTTATTGGCCGCGACGCGCTCAAGGTTGTGCTGGTCGGCGGCGTGTTTGATCTCATCCATCCCGGCCACATCCACACGCTCAAGGCCGCAAAGGCCGAGGGCGACGTTCTGGTGGTCATTGTGGCAAGGCAGTCTACGGCTCAAAAGATCAAAAAGGACAGAAAGATCTATCACGACGAAAGTCTTCGCAAGGAGCTGGTGTCTTCGCTCAACTTTGTCGATCTCGTTCTGATAGGAAGGGAGGGCACGCTCTATGACACCGTAGAGTATGTCAAGCCAAATGTCATAGCCTTGGGCTACGATCAAGCGCACAGCGAAAAAGACGTGGCCGAGAACTGCAAGAAGCGCAACCTCAACGTTCACGTAATTCGGCTTTCAACGCCGGTTCCTGGGTCAAAAAGCAGCACAATGAAACAAGAGCTCGGCGACTCGATTTACGGCATCTGATCCAGCAGGACCTGCACTTTTATTCTGTCGCCGTTTTTGATGTCGGCCTTTTGTTTTATGGATTCGGGCGCGATTACTTCAAGCATTGTGTCGTCATAGTGCGTGCGCTCTAGCACAAGAACTGCGGCATTATCCACCGTCCCGTCGTTTATCACCGCGCGGTAGCACTTTACCCACCCGTACGTCCGGGTGCCGTCACTAAAGCCGTCTAGGAAAACCGACGGGTGCTTGCCAAGCTCGCGCCTGGCGTTCATGTATATCGGGTCTGCAAGCTGGACGTTCAGTGTGCCGGGGTACGGCTCATATCCCAGCTTTTCTCTGAACTGCCGCCTGTATCCCTCGAGAGACATGTAGTAGGCACCCTCGCCCATGCCCGACACGACGCGTCCTTCAAAGTCGATGGTCGACGGCGCAGACTCGAGCGCGGATCTGAGCGAAGAGAAAAGCGTCTGTATCTCAGAATAGCCCTTGTCTGTAACCCTGACTGCGAACTTTTGACCCTTTTTTGTGCGCTCGATATAGCCGGAATTTTCAAGGTCAAGCAGATGTTTTGACGCGGCCTGCTGCGATCTGCCTATGCCCTTGCCAAGCTCGGTGGTCGTGACTTCGACAAAATTGTGGCGCGCCCCCTTTGCAAGGAGCTCTACCAGCGTCAGTATGTG
The DNA here is from genome assembly GCA_040255975.1 of Nitrosopumilales archaeon. Lineage (GTDB taxonomy): Archaea > Thermoproteota > Nitrososphaeria > Nitrososphaerales > Nitrososphaeraceae > Nitrososphaera. The sequence goes on along the minus strand of JBDZWB010000222.1, from coordinate 39 downwards.
CTGCAGCTTGATCTCTGGCATTAGCGCTAGTTGCTTATT
>JBDZWB010000029.1:0-11752 GCA_040255975.1 Nitrosopumilales archaeon | reverse complement strand
TGGTCCAATGTCTGGGCATTGGGGCGGACATGGTTATGGCGGATCGCATGGTGGTCCGTGGAAGGGGCACAACTGGGGAATGTGGCGCTAGCTACTTCTCCCCTCTTCTTTTTCAGATATTGAGGTGTTTTTGACAAGTTGTCAGGGCAATCTGGCAGTAGCTTTGCAATGCAGGAACGCAAGTACGGTATTGCCGGCATCGCAATTCACATGGCAGGGTTTGTAATCGGGTTTATCAGCACGGGGTTGGTTTTGCAAGGAGTCGTTGGAATAGATGTCGGTACTACCGTGCTTGCGCCGTTTTCAGACCTTTTGTATGGTCTCGGCCTTGTCGTCGTGGTTGCAGCCGCTGCTAGGGCCGGCGTCCCGATGAAATTCCTGCTTGTAGCAGGCGCGGTAATAGCAATAGGCCTCTTTTACAGAGGGCAACCTCATGAGATTCATGTCGCTTCCGGCATCGGTTTCGGCATTGTCCATCCCGCTCACATCGGGCTTGGACACATTCTGATGACCGTTTCTACAGTAGCACTCATAGCACTGATGTTTGTCTATAGCAGGTCTAAAAAGCCGGGTAAAGGAAAATGAACCAAAAAGCAAGACATCGAGCCTCAAGATCAGAACTGTCGATATTGCGATCAGAAGAGTTGAGATATTTCTGAGAGAAAGAGACTATTGCCTGTACGACTGCAAAAGGAGACGCATCCAAATGTCTTAAACTGCAGATGGCAGCGTATTCCCATGCAAACTATCAGTAGAATAATATAATGCGTGCCAGCGTCAGAAACTCATGGCTGCCAAGAAATGGCTCGATAATCAGGTATCACTTGATCCGCTAAAGAACCAGACTGTTGCGGTTATAGGCTACGGCATTCAGGGGCGCGCTCAGGCGTCCAACATGAAGGACTCTGGCCTCAATGTCATCGTCGGCCTCAGGAAGGGAGGCAAGACATGGAAGCAGGCAGAGTCCGAAGGTCACAAGGTCATGGAAGTTGCAGAAGCTGCCAAGACAGCAGACATCATTCACATCCTGATCCCTGACATGGAGCAGGCTGACACTTATGCAAAAGAGATCGCCAATCACGTGACACAGGGCAAGGCGCTTTCGTTTTCCCATGGCGCAGCCATACACTGGAAGTGGATAGTCCCTCCAAATAACGTCGATGTCATCATGGTTGCTCCAAAGGGCCCAGGCCAGCGCGTTCGGGAATTATATCAGGAAGGTTTTGGAACTCCGTCGCTTGTTGCAGTCTATCAGGACCATACTGGCAAGGCTTGGGACCGCGTTCTTGCTCTGGCAAAGGCAATAGGCAGCACCCGCCCCGGCGTCCTCCAGACAAACTTTAAGGAAGAGGTGGAGACTGACTGGTTCGGTGAGCAGGTGGACCTCTGCGGAGGAACGCATGCCATGGTGATGAACGCTTTTGAGACTCTGGTCGAAGCAGGCTACCAGCCGGAAGTGGCATACTTTGAATGCCTGCACGAGCTGAAGCTGATTGTAGACCTTGTCCAAAAGTACGGCATCACCGGCATGTACAACCGCGTCAGCGAAACGGCTAGGTATGGAGGGCTTACCCGCGGGCCGCGCGTCGTAGACAAGGAAGCCAAGAAAAAGATGAAAGAAGCGCTCAAAGAGATCCAATCAGGCGAATTTGCCGAAGAGTGGGTCAGCAGATACAAGAAGGAGGGCAAAAACTCTTTTGCGCGTTATATGACAGAGATCGAAAACCACCAGATAGAAAAAGTGGGCAAAGTGATGCGCAAAATGATGTGGCCCGATGCCCCAGAGGTATAAGTGGGCAAATTCCTTTACAGTTCTGGCGCCAGACGGCATGGGGAATCATATCAAAAATTGATGCCTAGGATCCGATAAAGATTGTTAAAGCAATCCCCGGCATGACTGCCATGAACAAGGCTAGCTAGTGTCTATGCACATTTTCCATGATGTGCTTGATTATCACAGGCAATGGAGTCCCCGGCCCGAAATTGCCCGTGACGCCCTGTCTTTCAAGCTCTTTTCTGTCGCTTTCTGGTATGATGCCGCCGCCCACAATAAGTATGTCTCCCGCCCCCTTTTCCTTGAGCAGCCTGGCAACCTTTGGGAAGAGCGTCAGGTGGGCACCATTTAGCAGGCTCATTGCTACCACGTCGACATCTTCGTCCACGGCCATGCTTGCGACCTGCTCTGGAGTGCAGAACAGGCCCGAATAAATGACCTCCATGCCGGCATCGCGGAACGCCCTGCATATCACTAGGGCACCCCTGTCGTGTCCATCCAGTCCAAGCTTGCTTACCAGTACGCGAATTGGCTTTTGCTGCTGTTGCTGTGCCGACATTACACTCGGAGATGGGATTTTCCGCTTAAAATATTTATTCAATTCGGACATGAATCGTCAAGCCTGGCATTTACTGTGAATTCATAAATAGAACAACCGCCATACTAATGCATGGCCTCGCCATCTGAAGAGGTCGAGGAATTCAGGGAGAGGACTGTGAGGGAGCAGGTGGATCTTTACAGACAGTTAAAAGAGCACCTAGTCCACGAGGTTGAAAGGTACAGGAGCCTTGGAAACAACAGGCTTGCCAACGTTATCTCCGAATCGCTCAGAGAATAGCACACCCAAGAATTCGTTAATATTGCACGCAATCCAACCTTGGATCATGCTCCCCATAGTGAAGAGCCTGCTTGCGGGCGAGCGGAGAGCCCTTGCAAAGGCCATATCGATCGTCGATAACGACGAGCCGGAATCAAGAGAAATTATCAGGGAGATCTTTTCCAAGACAGGCAAGGCAAGGACTGTAGGGTTCACCGGGCCAGGTGGCGCAGGCAAGAGCTCACTTGTCGGCAGGCTAATACCGGAATGTCAGGCGCTCGGCTACAAGGTAGCAGTACTTGCTGTCGATCCGACAAGCCCGATAACGGGCGGCGCGATACTTGGCGACAGGGTAAGGATGCAGGGCAACCTGGACGACGAAAAGGTGTTCATGAGGAGCATGGCATCAAGGGGCGCAATTGGAGGCGTCTCAAAGTCGCTCAGAAACGCAATAAGGGTCCTTGATGCGGCAGGCTACGACCTTGTGCTGGTCGAAAGCGTTGGTGCAGGCCAGCTCGAAGTGGAAATATCAAAGGTGGTCGACCTGACTGCTGTCGTATTTACGCCGCATACCGGCGACAACGTACAGGCCGTCAAGGCAGGGCTGACAGAAGTGGGCGACATGTACATCGTCAACAAGTCCGACCTTGATGGCGCGGCTGCACTATACAGCACCATAGTGGACTTGATAGGCGATACAGATCGCAAGCCAGCGGTGCTCAAGGCGTCTGCCAAGACAGGCAAGGGCATTCGCGAACTAGCCAAGAATATTGATAAGTTACTAAAGGAAAAAAGCATTAATTATAAAGAACGTGAAAGAAAGATGCTGGAAGACGAGTTGAGAGACATGGTTTTAAATATGGTCAAGAAAAAGGCTTCGTCTATGCTCGCCGGGAACAAGAAGTATTCAGAGTTTGTCGAAAAGCTGGTAAAGAAAGAGGTTGACCCGTACGCGGCGGCCGAAGAGCTGTCCACAGGCCTTCTCAGGTGATCATGATGGCAAAGCAGGCCGAGAACTTCAAGACCGATTCCAACATCCCAGTCAAGCGCACTTACAGTAAAAAAGACGTGGCAAAAAGCAACAGACTTGTAGAAGAGCCAGGCAAGTTCCCTTACACCCGCGGCCTGTATCCCAATATGTACCGCGAGCGCCTCTGGACCATGCGCCAATACAGTGGCTTTGGAAGCGCGGAAGAAACGAACAAGCGCTTCAAGTTCCTTCTTGACCACGGCCAGACAGGACTTTCACTGGCATTTGACCTCCCCACTCAGACAGGCAGGGACTCTGACGACCCGCAGTCTGAAGGTGAAGTAGGCAGGACCGGCGTGGCCATCAGCTCGATAAAGGACATGATGACCTGCTTTGACGGCATCCCGCTTGACAAGGTCAGCACGTCGATGACTATTAATTCCACGGCATCGACGCTGCTGTCGCTCTACATCACTGTCGCAGAATCACAAGGCGTGTCGCCCGACCAGCTGCGCGGAACTACGCAGAACGACATCCTGAAGGAATACATTGCGCGCAACACCTACATCTACCCACCCAAGCCTTCGATGCGCCTTATCGGCGACATGATAGAGTTCTGCTCAAAGAAGGTGCCGCAGTGGTACCCGATCAGCATATCGGGCTACCACATGAGGGAGGCGGGCTGCAACGCCGTGCAGGAGCTGGCATTTACATTTGCGAACGCCATTGAATACGTCGAAACCTGTACAGCAAGGGGCATGAAGGTAGACGACTTTGCACCAAGGCTTTCGTTCTTTTTCTGCTGCACGATGGAGTTCTTTGAAGAAATTGCCAAGTTCAGGGCGGCAAGGCGCATCTATGCAAAAATAATGAAGGAACGCTTCCGCGCAAAAGATCCGAAATCCATGCATCTCCGTTTCCACGTGCAAACGTCAGGCGAATCGCTGACTGCGCAGCAGGTGGATAACAACATTGTCAGGGTCACGACAGAGGCTCTTGCGGCAGTGCTTGGCGGCTGCCAGTCACTCCATACCAACTCCAGAGACGAGGCGCTTGCGCTGCCGACCGAAGAGTCTGTCAAGGTGGCGCTCAGAACCCAGCAGATAATTGCAAGCGAAACAGGCGTCGTCAAGACTGTTGATCCGATGGCAGGCTCTTACTACGTAGAATACCTGACAAGCAAGATAGAGGACGAAGTGAACAAGTACCTCAAAAAGATAGACAGGATGGGCGGTGCGATGGTCGCAGTAGAAAGGGGATTCTTCCAAGAAGAGATCAGGAACAACGCATACCAACTAAAGAAAGAGATCGATGAAAATAAGCGTGTAATTGTCGGCGTCAACAAGTACCAGGATGCGCACGATGTTGAACCAAAGCTCAACAGGATCGACCAAGAGATAGAAAACAGGCAGGTGGCCCGGCTAAAAGAGCTCAAGAACACGCGCGACAAGACAAAAGTTGATCATGCATTGTCGCAACTTCAATCTGCAGCTGAAAAGGACGAGAACCTGATGCCACACATAATAAACGCAGTAAAGAACTACAGCACGCTGGGCGAGATAAGCAGCACCCTCAGGACAGTCTTTGGCAGGTACGAGCCCAAGATATCTTTCTAAGATATCTTAAATAAACGCGGACAATCAAGATATAATGTAAAATGAGGGTTGATCATATTGCTATTGCAGTCAAGAACGTAGAAGAGGCCCTAAAGAATTATCAAAAGATATTGAATGTCGATCATCTAGAGATTGAGGAAGTGCCAAATGAAAAGGTCAAGGTTGCAATGCTGATGCTGCAGGACACTAGGATCGAGCTCATGGAGCCTACCGCGCCGGACAGCCCCATTTCAAAGTTCTTGCAGGAGCGCGGGGAAGGAATACACCACATCGCGATCACCGCCGACGACATTGAGAAGGATGTGGAAAGGGCTTCTGCCAACGGCATGAAGATGTTGGGCGGCTTGCGTACAGGATCATATGGTCGCAGAATCACCTTCATACATCCCAAATCGCTCAATGGCGTGCTGACTGAATTCTGCGAAGCTCCGCCACAGAACGGCAAAGAAGAATAAGCACTGTATTGTTTTGTCATTGTTGCACTGTGAACAGGTTGTCAGATCGCTGACTGCTAGCGTCGAACGAAACCGTGCCGACGCGCTGCTTCTTTCAGGCGGGCTTGACAGCAGCATTCTGGCAAGCATACTGCGTCCCAACTATTCAGTTGCTGCAGGTTTTGGCGCAGACGCTCCAGACCTTTCATATGCTAGGCAGGTCGCCGAAAAATACAGCAGAAGGCATGTAGAAATCATCTTCGATCACATCAAGATGGCAGAGTTGGTAGAGCAGGTGATCCAGATTTTCAAGACCTTTGACCCGATCGAGATCAGGAACTCGGTAGTTGCACTTGCAGGGATTGAACAGGTGAAAAACGACGGCTATTCCTCGGTAATGACAGGCGACGGTGGCGACGAATTGTTCGCCGGCTACAACTATCTCGCCCGCTACTACTCTGACAGTGAAAGGCTTGACTTGGAACTTCGCCGGCTCTGGGATGTCATGCACTTCTCGGCAAAAAGGCTGGGCCAGCATGCAGGCATTGAAGTAAAGACGCCTTTTCTGGACAGCGAGTTCGCATCCTTCGCAAAGTCGATAAGCACGAGTGAAAAGGTCGGCAACCACGACGGAAAGGAGTGGGGCAAGTTCATCTTGAGAAGATGCTTTGAGCCGGCGCTCGGGGACCTTGTATGGAGGCCAAAGCTAGCGCAGGAGCAGGGTGCGGCAACTGGCAATTACCAGAGATATGTTGAAGAGATGATAAGCGACCTGACGCTTGCAAACAAGGCAAGGATAGCGAAGGAGCAGGACGGCGTCACGATAAGAAGCAAAGAGCATCTACACTATTACGCGATTTTCCGTAGTTATTTTCCGCCGCCAAAAGAAGAAGATGATGACTGCGAATTGCGTTGTCCGGAATGCCGCGGCTGCATGAAACAGGGAGGAAGGTTTTGCAGTACGTGTGGCGCCTATCCAGTTACGCCACAATCACTTTGAATACTTGCCTGGCTTTTTCACAAAGATCCTCTTGCAGCCTTCGCAGCAGAAAAAGTATGTCTTGCCATTGTGTTCGTGGCTCACCGCCAGCTCTTGATCCATTTCAATTCCACATACGGGATCGACAGGCACACCTTCCAACGTTTGACGTGTGTATTTAATTTTTTCCAACATCAGGCGCACAAAAAACTGACTGATTGGTCAGTTATCCTTATTAAGCAGACAGCAATTCCAATAGCTGCACGTATGAATGTAGAGAGCGGAAGCGATTCAGTCGTTCTCAAAGTTGAGAACATTACAAAAGTATTCGAGTCTGCTGCTGGCACGGTCGCTGCACTTCGCGGCGTAAATCTTTCGATAATGAAAGGGGAGTTTGTTGCTATCGTTGGCCCATCGGGCAGCGGCAAGTCGACGCTGCTCAACATGATAGGCGCGCTTGACAGGCCGACCTCCGGCAAGGTGATCATTAACGGCGTGGATGTCTTTTCGCTTTCAGATGGCGAGCTTGCTACAATGCGGAACCATCTTATCGGTTTTATCTTCCAGTCGTACAATTTGATAAATCGGACTACCGTACTAAAGAACGTGGAGCTTCCTGCGATACTGGCAGGTATGGAAGGAAGCAAGATGCAACAGAGGGCATTGAAGATCCTTGATGTGCTCGGCATCAGCAGTAAGGCAAGCTTCAAACCTACGAACCTGAGCGGCGGTCAGCAGCAGAGGGTTGCAATAGCACGTGCGCTCATTAATGACCCCGCAATAATTCTTGCAGACGAACCTACTGGCAACCTCGACACAAAGACGGGCAACGAAGTTTTTGACCTGCTCAAGATGCTCTCAAACAAGTTCAGGCGCACGATTGTCATGGTGACTCACAATCCCGAGCTTGCGGAAGCTACGGATAGGGCCATCTTTATTCGCGATGGTGCGGTCGAAAAGGAGGTCGCATACCATTGATCAAGTTGATCTTTGTTTTGTTTGCAATGGGACTACTACTTCTTTTGGTCCCACTTGCAGCATACGCACAGGAAGGAGGTCCAAGCAGACAAGATATCATCGATGCTAACTACAGCGGACCAGTATTTCTTGATGCATACTGGACATCCAGCTCCCAGAATGGTACAGAAGTGAACGTCAGCCCTGATGACGGTACTTCCACACTGGCGGTCGTGCTGGTAAACAGAGGTCTTTCAGACATTTCAGGCATAACTGGCAGGCTAACGCTTCCGGATGGTTTCCAAGCTACGGGCAAGCCAGCTGGAGCTCCTGCAATAGCAACATACAATCAACTGGCGCGAATTGGAAATCCATTTGTACTCTTTTTCGATGTGGACGTGTTGGACAACGCCAGTGTTGGCGAGTACACGGCGCGGCTGTCAGTCGACTATTCAAGGTTTTTTGAGTCGGGTATTCCAAGGAATACGCAGATGGATGTTACGTTCAGAGTGACAGGGAAAGCCATAGTTTCAGTAAGCAGTGGCACAGGCGAAACTAGCAACCAGATTGCTGCCGGTAAGATCGAAAATTATACCTTTAGCATATCAAACAGCGGCACAGCTTCCATTACAAATGTCATTGTGACCGTAAAGTCACCCTCAGATTCGCTGAAGATTCTCGGCGACTCAAAGTGGACGATCCAACGGATTGAACAAGATTCGGAAGTAGATTTGATCACAAAGGTCTTTGCGGCAAACTCACTAATTGGAAATCCAGCTTCCTTTGATGTCACTGTAGAGTATTCATCGAACGGACAGTCAAGAATCGAGACGTTCACACTTGGGACATATGTCGCAGGCGAGATCAGTGTAAGAGCATATGAAATAGAGATCGGTTACATTGGCGGCATCCCCAACATCTTGGGCAACCTTCTCAACGAGGGGAACACTGCGGCACTCTTTACGACCATTGAGATTACAGAGGCAGAAAACCTAGTGCAGGACCTACTACCACCACCACAGTACCTAGGCGACTTGGAAGCGAACTCGCCCCTACCATTCAGCATACCGATGACCGTTGACAACAACAGCGGCACTGGCACTTACCCGGTTTCACTGAGGATAACCTACAAAGATAACCTGAGGGAGACCCATACCATCGACATCAATACTGAAGTGCAGTTTGTGCCAGAGCAGCAGGAAGAAACGTCTACTCAAAACAGCAGTGCAGCAATGGTGCTCCCTGTCGGCATCGGAGTGGTGGCTGCAATCGTCATAGGAGGAGCTGTGACATATAGGCGAAGAAGAAAGTCTGCGCTAAAGCGCACCTTCCAATCAGGGAAGCAGGACGACATCGAGTCTGTCCTTGACAGTCATATCAAGAAAGACGATCTCAAATGAACATCCTGCAGGTTTTTTCGCTTTCATTTGATGCCCTGCGCGAGAGAAAGACGAGATCTGCTCTGACGGTGCTCATGGTTGTTGTAGGAAGCGCGCTCATGACCGCGCTGAACGGCCTTGGCGCAGGCTTTGGCGCTTTCATCGACGAACAATTCAGCCAGCTGGCGCCAAACATTATGTTTGTGACCAGCGCGCAACAAGAAAACACAGGTCCATTTGGAGGAGGTCCACCTCCAGCTCCCAAGATCACGCTCAACGATGCGGTCGTAAACAGAATAAGCTCGCTGCCGTTTGTCGACGACGTCATACCGTCGTATCAGGCTAGGGTAACTCTGGAATCAAGGGGCAGAGTCGAGGATGCAACCGTATTTTCAATAGACCCGCAAAAGCTCTTTGTCATAGCGCCAACTCTGAAGTTTGTCGAAGGCTCATCTATCAGACAGAACGACCCATCGGCCATAATTCTGTCAAACAGTGTTGCTAACCCGCCAGGTGAGAGTGTACCATTTGCTGTAATAGGGCAGACCCTCAGGTTGACGTACTCATTCGTGGATCCTGACACTGGAAAACAAGAGCAAAACTCAAAGAGCTTTGTAGTTAGTGCAATAATGGAACCAACGGGCAACCCAACCATCGACAATGCAGTTGTATTCAACAGGATTTCAGGAAATACACTGCTTGAAAAAGCAGGCAGGTATGATGCGCTCCTAGTTGCAGCAGAGTCTGGCGAGCATGTCAGCATAGTGGAAGAGCAGATAAGGAAGCTTTATGGCAACAACATCGGGATCACCACCGCCACTGCAATCCTAGAGACCATCCAAGAATTCACAACGGGCTTTACCTCGTTCATCCTTAGCATTGCGCTAGTCGCCCTGCTTGTTGGAGGCGTCGGCATCATCACTACACTCTACACTTCGGTGATGGAAAGGATCAGGGAGATTGGGACAATGAAAGCGATTGGCGCCCAGAACGGCTTTATCCTTTCGCTCTTTCTGTCAGAAGCCGTAATGATAGGCATGTTTGGGGCAACCCTTGGCATTCTACTTGGGATCGCGGGTGGATACGTGCTCGTGGCAGGGTTTGCCGGACAGGATCCGGGGTCTTCTGGGCTTACACCCGTCTTTCTTCCTACAGATCTGGCAAGCGTATGGGGACTTTCGGTAGGACTCTCAATACTTGCAGGCAGCTATCCTGCGTGGAAGGCGTCAAGGATGCCTCCAATAATGGCTCTCAGAAGAGAATAATAGCCATCAATCCATTTTGAGCAGGCACTGGCTGCATCTCTTGTGAAACCACATCAGCATCCCGACCCTACACAGCTGCACTTTGCGCCTGCATAGCGCGCATTTTCTGAATTCTGGAAGCAATCGATAGCCGGTGCCATTGCCAGTAAAGACAACGCGCCTGCCTCGGTGATCAACCATTGGCATCTTCAACTTCACTCTAACATAATATCAAAAAGTAAATAATAAAAGTGAAAGAGAGGAGGATCAGACGTACTTGCTCAGAAATGCCAGAGTCTTTTCCCATGCGTCGGCAGTTTCCTCTGGTGCGTAGTTGTTGCCGGATGGGTTTGCAAACGCGTGTCCTACCCCTTCATAGATATAGATCTCATTTGTGACATTGCTGGCATTCAGCGCGGCCTTGAACTGGTTCACAGTATCCACCGGGATCGACTGATCCTCAGAGCCGAATATGCCTAGCACAGGCCACTGGATCTCCGCCAGCTGCGTCTGATTTGTAACTAGGTTGCCATAGTAAATGACCGTAGCAGACAGAGGTCTTTCCGTGTTGAGGGCTAGCTGCATTGACTGTCCACCACCAAAGCACCACCCAAGAGCTGCGATTCGCGAGCTGTTCACATTTGGTAGCGAAGCTAGATGTTCCACGGCGGCGTTCAAATTGTCCATAGCTTCAACAGGGTTGTTCCTGACAGAGCTGGAAAGCTCTCTTGCACGGTCAGGCACAGTTGCGACTTCGCTGCTATACAGGTCTGCTGCAAGAACGACATAGCCTTCTGCTGCGAGCTGGTCGGCAGCATCCTTGATGTGTTGATTCAACCCCCACCATTCATGGATTACGACTACTGCAGGCAGGTTAGTAGCCTGCCCCTCGGGCTGCACCAAGTAGCCTGTCGCGTTGCCATAATAGTTAACGTCGCTCCTTTCCAAAGAGGCAGGTACAGTCGTGTCGTTGTTGTTAGTAGGAGGCATATCATTCATCGCCATGCCTCCCCGCATACTGTTGGCAGCCGTCCTTGAAGAAGCTGTTAGCGTTCCGTAGACAGGATTTGTGCCAAAGTGCGAGTCTATCATTTCAGGGCCGATCGACATTGCCACTGCGGCACCGTTCAGTATTCTGATGGTCATTGGCACTCCAGATACAGGTCCATCCCTCATTGTTACGGTCGCTGTCCCTTCGAACATGTGTGTAGTATTGCCTTCCATTGATGCATTCGTCAGCGTAAAGTTGGTTATGCTGTGGCTATGCATCGCAGTACCATCAATCCCTACCATTGATATCCGGACCACAAGATGTGCCGAGGGAAGATCAGATTCTGTCGCACCCGGCCGCAGGCGCAGCAACCAGTACCCTGATTCGATCCATTCAGGATTGCCGTCAGCGTCGAGTTGGACGTTGGCTATCGAGCCCTTTAATATCGCAGGGCTTGTGACATGCATCATCATCATCGCCTGCGACATTTGCGGCATCTGCTGCGCATAACTGCTGTTGTTGTTGTTGTTGTTGCTTACTGCTGTTGGAACAACAAGGACTGTAGACGACGACAGCAGCAATGCTACAAAA
>JBDZWB010000221.1:0-3029 GCA_040255975.1 Nitrosopumilales archaeon | reverse complement strand
GGACACACCGTACAGGAATGCGACTGTGGACGAAAGTATCACTCCTGCGAAGGCATAGCTTCTCTTGATGCTCCTCTTTACCTCGCCGATATTTGTCTGCGAATAGTAGAACGAAAAGAGCCGGTTATAATTTTGCAGCAGTCCTTCAGTCACAACCAGACCCAAGAAAACTCCTGCCAAAAACGCGGTCGTCACGTCGGCAGGTAGTCCCCATGCCATCCACAACGAAACGCCGGTCACAAACAAGAGTACAAGTGATCCTAGCCATGGGAATATCATGCTCAGGCTCTCCGCCAGACGTTTTTTTGTGCTTGGCACCTCCATCGCCAGAGACTGGGCCGTGTCGGATCTCTCCTCGTCGTACACATCTACAAAGTTGTAGACGTATTCAGCCAACTCTTGCAGGTTTTCAAAGCCATTCTTTTTCGCGGTTTTGTCGTCGTAACCGAGTACTTCCAAGAAAACCAGCACATCGGCCATGTTGTTGACGCTCTGCTGGATCTCGGCTATCGACCTTGCGGTCTTGCTGGCAAATACCCTTGCCTCACGGGATATTTCATGAACTGAATCCAAACTAGGCCGCCTCCCCCGTGCGTATCTTTGCTATTTGCGGCTTGACTGTCGACTCGATCAGTGATTTCAGGCCATGCTGCAACTGAACCTTAGAGTCATAGCCCAAGGCTGCGCGGATCTTGTCGATTGACGCAATGCCCAGCTTCATGTCGCCAGGCCTTGGCTGCGCAAACTGGTGTTCGACGCCAGCTGCCCCGACCAACTCCTTTATGATCAGTACAAGGTCCAGTATGCTAGTTGCCCTGCCTGATGCGACATTGAACATTTCGCCCACGGCGTTTGCAGACTCCATCGCAATCATGTTTGCCTGTACAATATCGTCCACATGCACAAAGTCGCGCACCTGCAGGCCGTCTCCAAAGATCGTTGGACGTTCACCTCTGAGCAACTTGTTTATGAAGACAGTGATTACACCGCTGTAGTCACTGTAGCGCTGTCGCCGGCCGTAGACGTTAAAGTAGCGAAGCATCACTGTTTCAAGTCCATAAGTTCTCCGGTAAGCGTGCAAATAGTTTTCAACAGCCAGCTTGCCAGCTCCGTATGGTGAGTTTGGCATGCAGACCATGTCCTCCACAGCCTTGCTCTCCAGTACCCCATAGACTGCAGCTGAAGACGCAAAGATGAACCGCTTTACACCAGCCTTGACGCAATAGTTCAGCAGCTGGAGCGTTAGGTTCACATTGACATCATGGACCAGCATCGGATGGCTCACAGACTTGGGCACGCTTGCTATAGCAGCTTCGTGGAAGACAACGTCGATGCTAGTACCCCCCATTAGCGCTTCCACTTCACGGGCATCGCCGGCAATAAAGTTGAGCAGACTGCTACCGCGGTGCTGCTCAAGGTTGTCAAGCGTGCCTGTGCTCAGGTTATCGATCACATATGTTTCGATTCCCCTTGCAATCAGCTCATCTACAATATGACTTCCAATGAAGCCGGCTCCACCAGTCACTAGCGCCTTCGAGATGTGCCTCAAGCCACTGCCACCTCCTTGGCGACTGGCGCATGACTCTGTTCTCCTGTCAGGTGCTTATACAGTCCAAGGTACTGGCTCAGCGACTTTTCTATCGTAAAACCCTCCTGCACGCGGCTGAGCGCTAATGCGCCAAGCTTCGAACGAAGCTTTTCATCCTGCAATAGCCTTGTAATCGCGTTTGCAAGCTCTTGGGGATGGCTGCTGCGCACGAGCAGGCCGCAGCCTTCCAGAGCTTCGCTTATGCCCCCAACATCTGTCGCGACTATGCCCTTACCGCAAGCCATCGCTTCAATTATTGCAAATGGAAATCCCTCTGTAACGCTGCTGATTACCACAACATCTGCCGCATTGTACGCAACTTCAGGATCCCTGACCTTTCCCATGAACCTAACATTGTTCTGCAAACCCAAGGTCGAGACCATGTTGATGCACCGCATAGAGTACTCTAGATCTGTTGACGAGCCGTAAATGAGGCACTGGACATCAGGCACCGAGCTCTTGACATATCGTATCGACTGGATGAGGTTCACGATGTCCTTAAAGACGTCTACTCTGCCGATGCAGGCGACTGTCGGCCTTGCGTCATCTCTTTTCACCTCGATTGGCCGGAACTTGTTCGTATCGACCCCATTATAGATCACTTTTATCTTGGACTGGTCCGCCCCGAGGCTTTCCTCCCACCTTGCGTTTGCATAGCATACTGGCGCGATCGCGTCTGCCATCGAATAGACTGCTCTGACGACATTAGCGGAGAATAGCTTCCAGAAAATGTTGGAAGGTTCGTCCCGCAGGTAGGCATTATAGTAGAGCAAGAGCTCGCGAAACGCGACGCCATGCTCGGTGACGATTATCGGGCAGCCGTGCTTCATCTTGGCAGATATTGCTATCATTGCAGGGAACCACGCAAGGGAGCAATGCACGAGATCGACTTTTGGTATTTCAAGCGACAGGATCTGCATATTGCGCTGGATTATCTGAAATGCAGTCAAAGCTTCTTTCATAGTCATTTCGCGATTCAACGGATCGTGATCTAGTTGGTCGAGAAACACTTCCCATGCAGACACATGCTCTAGACACTTTTTTGAATCATAGATTGAGAGAAACTTGTGAAGTTCGAACACTATTTTGGAGAGCTCTACAGGGTCGCAATCGTTTGAAAAAATGTTTGCAAGGAACCTCTTGTAAAGTGGGATGAATTCTTCCATTATTATGCTATCTTTGGTTCGAATTAATTTGTCCAAAAGAGGCCTATTCTTCTCCGTGTAAAACTCCTCGTATCTATTCGACCCGAAAAGTGGCATGTCAATCACTTGTGTGACATGCGGCGGCACGGCAAACTTGCCGTTGACATTCGGGTTTGAAAGCAGGTTGATGACAGTGAACTCATAGTCAGTCATGCTGTCAATAAGCACCTTCTCCCACGAGTACACTCCGCCGGACATGACGTTTGGGTAGCTGTCCCAGTTAACTAGCAATACTT
>JBDZWB010000220.1:0-3030 GCA_040255975.1 Nitrosopumilales archaeon | reverse complement strand
TCTTTTGCATAGCTGTCAAATGTCACAGGTAATCCATCGGCGACATCAACTGAGACCAGTATCAGTCTGGGCTGGCTCTCTTCAAAAGCCGTTGCTATTGGAAACTTTGCAAACCTCTCTAGGCTTTTTCTGAGCGGCTCATTGCTGAAGCGGTACCACGTGTTCCAAAGAAAATCAAAAAACCTGTTGTCAGCTGCCGGTCTAGGAGAGGAAAATACATTTGGCACTCCGGTCATGACAAATTCCTTTGCCGAGTAGTACCTTCTGGCGGCTTCTCCTGTTGC
This sequence comes from Nitrosopumilales archaeon, assembly GCA_040255975.1. Taxonomy (GTDB): domain Archaea; phylum Thermoproteota; class Nitrososphaeria; order Nitrososphaerales; family Nitrososphaeraceae; genus Nitrososphaera. The sequence continues at coordinate 2,746 of JBDZWB010000220.1, read as the reverse complement.
AATGGTCTTGTCAAGGCCATGCATATAATCCCAGAAAGGCTTGAACCAAGGGTTTGCATCTGCCATCGACTCTTTGGAAAGATATTTCCAGAAATCCAAAAGTCTCTCAGCAGATCCATCATATGTGCCATTTTCGACAGCATAGCTTGTCAACACTGCCGCATTCATGGCACCAATCGACGTGCCTGCAATGATGTCAAAAGTCATGCCTGTTTCCTTTCCCTCCCTCTTGTCTACTTCTGATAGCCATTCGTACAACGCCCTGTATGCACCCGCTTCATAGGCGCCCAAGGATCCACCTCCTTGCAGCACCAAAGCTCTTTCTTTTGCGGGAGCATTTCCGGCGCTGGTCAACTTATTGCACCTTCATTTGCATCGGAATAACGGACACAGAATCTGTTCGTCAATTAAAAATAAATCAATTTCCTCAAAATGGATCAACAACGAGATCGGTATTGTCTGGAACTTTGGCAAACCCTACTCGCCGGCCGTGGAGCGTTGGGGATACCGGCTTTCGGGCTGCATAACATTGCCGACCCTTGGTGAGAAATCGGCTTACTATTCAAGGGACAACGCAACTTAAAGCGATTGTATTTCATTTTTCAGGGATCATGCATCTTAAAGTTTTGATCACAAAAAATTGTACTGGTATCGCGCCAAGGATTAAGATAAGAAACAGGGCAGCTAGGACTTTTGCTGCTCTCTCATCCTTGCCATTTCTTCGGGATGGTGCTGCTCGTTGTGTCTGTCGCGTTCTTCCACCGAATTAAAGGTGGCGCCGCACATCCTGCATGTAACGCTTCCTGTATCTTGCTGAGCCATGACGTTGGAGGCATTGCATGGTATTTACGGGATTGTATGATCATGTGCGGAATTTTTGCCTGTTCGATTGTTCTGACAACTAATGACAACAACGGACACGATTTTGCAAACCTGTCAGTAGGTACGGCCACTCGAATGGTTTTAGTAACATTAGAACAGTACTTTCTGTCGTGTGGACATACGAAGAGTTCTGTGCAAACATCCTGATTCTGGACAACTCGATCAGGTTTGTAGGAATTGCAGACAAGACGGGCAGAATTTTCGCCACTGCCTACAGGCCCGGGCTTGAGCCACTTCTGACAAAAGAAGAGGCAGAGCAATCCATCAAAGATGCCGTCATGAGATTCCAGATAGAACCCTCGCTGGAAGCGAAGGTCGGAAGAACGGTCTACGCCTCCACCGTCTATGAAAAGATGAAGCGTGTCACGGCTCGCTTTAACAAGGTGGACATACTGGTGATGACGCTAGATCTGGATGCAGACCATGAAAGAATTGTAAACGAAAAAGTGCTCCCCCTGCTCAGGGACAAGCTGGTCGCATGACTTGTTATTAATGAAGCGTGTCAAGTCTGTTGCATGAGCGACGAGGCCGAAAGGGAGGAGATCAGGGAGGAGGTTCACGAACTCGAGGATGAAGAGAAGGACGAGCTCGAAGATTCTGAAGAAGAAGAGTCAAAAGAGTAGTAGGCCCTCGCGACTTCGGGCGCCCTAGCGATGGCGAATTGTGTCATATCTGCCAATCACGGTCCTGCCCAGTCAAATGGAATGTGCTTGCTCGATCTGCCATTCCATTCCCACTTGAACCCCATGGCGTCTACCTCGTCTGCCAGAGCCCTGCCCCATGTGGCGACCGTACCCGGCCCTGTTTCGCTTCCCGGCGCGTTATACGTCTGCACCCTTTTTCCAGGCGGGGTCATGGGCCCTGTCAGCGCCTCCGCCTTTGCAACTACTTTGCCGGGTATCTCGGCGCTCCAATGTGCAAGGTCGTCAGCTATCTCTAGCCTGATCGGCGCGAATTCCACCCCTCGGATCTCCTCAAAGAGCTTTGCAAACTCGCCCATAAAGCCGCCCGCCTTGCCTGTGAATACCATCTCCAATGCTTCCCTCTGCTTTGCGTCGCCCCGCTCGTCAATAAAAAAAGCCATCTTTGCCTTGCCCTCGCCGGCCCAGATGTTGCCTTTGAATCCTCCAATCATCATGACGTTCAGCCCTTCTAGCTGCGTTTCGCCATAGCTCCCCTTCTTTATGTGGTAGGCAAGAACGCCTTCGCAGTCGCCGTAAGTCGGAGCCTGCGCAAACGTGCAGGGGCACGGGATGTTGCACTTGCACACGTCGAACCAGTCGCCGGAAGCATTCCACTTTGGAACCGACATCGCAACTAAAGCCAGTTTGCGTTATGTAACTGAAATGGTGCAGAGTACTGTACTAATCTACTGGTAAACCACTGCAGCCTGCCAGATTCATTGGATGGGCAAAAAAGCCGTATATAGTACTCACGGGCATCTACCAACTGAGAGCTCGAGAAATGGCTGCCAGAGCTGATTCTACACTGATTGTAGTCGAAGACGAGCCGGATCTCTTGAGCATTGTCGTCAGGCAGCTTCGAAAGTGGAATTTCAAGGTTGAAGAATTCAGAGACCCAGTCGAGGCGCTCAGGCACTTTCGAAAGGACCCTTCACGTTTTTCGCTAATGCTGACAGACATCAAGCTGCCCGGCATGACAGGGCTGGAGCTTGCCCACCAGGTGCTGGAGATAAATCCAGAGATCAAGATACTGCTAATGACTGCATATGATCTGGATCCGCAAGACCTGAAGGCGGCCCTGCCGCTGGCAGTGCACGAAGATGTCTTGAGAAAACCCTTCAGCATGCCTACGATCTGTAACGCCATAAAGGGCAAGCTTGAAGCTCATTGCTGAATTGCAA
>JBDZWB010000219.1:0-3031 GCA_040255975.1 Nitrosopumilales archaeon | reverse complement strand
GCGTGCTTGATGTAAGGGCGACGTACCAACACCTTGCATTTATGGCAGCAGAAGCCGGGGCAACGATCATGGTGAGGAGCAACGTGATAAACGTAATCAAGGAAGGGGACAGGATCGCCGGCGTAAAGGCAAGTACGCCAAAGGGCGACCTGACGGTGCGATCAACGCTCGTCATAGATGCAAGCGGCTTTTCTGCTTCCGTGGCTCGACGAGCCGGCGCAGCAGCCGAGTGGAAGCGCTACGGCGTCGGGGCAGAGTACGAATGTTACTGCGATGACATCGACAACTCGACCTGGAGCCTGATGGTTGGCCAGCAATATTCTGAAGCTGGCTATGCGTGGATATTTCCGCTGTCAAAGAACCGCGTGCGGATAGGAGTCGGTATCGGAAGACCCGAATCCAGCGCAGAGCCGCTTGAAAAACTGCACAACATTTTGGAAAAGAGGCTCAAACCACTTGACGCTATTGGAAAAATACAGCCCATTGAACTTCACTATGGCTTTATACCAAATGAAGGTGTCAGGCAGGACAGCATTGCAGACGGGCTCATAATGGTTGGAGACTCGGCAGGGCAGTCAAACCCACTTGTGCTCGAAGGCATACGCTATGCGATTGAGTTTGGCAGGCTTGCAGGCGATGTGGGGGCAAGCTCACTTGCGCGTAACTCTACGAGAGAATCATTGATGGAATATGAAAAAACATGGAAGACAAAGGTAGAATCCAAGATCCAGTCTGCTCTCAAGGTACAGACCCGCTGGCTGGGCCTGACAGACGATCAGTGGGACCGAGAAATAGAAATTCTCAGAGACATGACAGTCGATGAATTTCTGGACTTTATCAAGGCCGACTTTACGGCGGGCAAGATGATGAAGCTTGCGCTGCACCACCCAAAACTTGCTGCGCGGCAACTGTTTAACATGATATTGAAGAGCTAAATTGCAAAAATTATAACCTACTCGTTAGGTTTTTATATCTTCGAAAAACAGCAAGTCATGCCTTGGCTGGAGAAACCGCCGCGGACTTTGCTCCAATTCTATACATGCTCGGTTTCGGCCTTTTAGCTGCGGTGCCCGCCCTGGTTCTGTCCAGACTCGTCTCGCCAAGACGCAGATACAACCCAGTCAAGTTCCTGCCGATGGAATGCGGACAGATGCCGACAGGGGAAGGTAGGTCGCATTTCATGATGCAATATTACGCTTACATCCTGATGTTCGTGGTCTTTGATGTCATGTCCATATTTCTCTATGCGTGGGGCACTGCACTGTTCAACATCCCGCGCGCTGCAACTCTTCCGATAATCGGATTCCTTGGCATATTGTTTGCCGCTATGGGCTACGCGCTCTATCTTGCAGGGAGGAAAGGAATTTGGTGATTTTGCTAACAAGTATTAAATATCTATGCTGCGGAGAACACAAAGAGGAGGACCGGCATTGAAAAAGGAACTCGTCAGCCCCACCAACTTTAACGTGATGGTGAGCAAGCTCAGCGACGTTCTGGTGAGAGCACTGGACGCGCCACTTGGCTACGCCATTAACTGGGGAAGGATCTGGTCACTCTGGCCTGTGCACCTTGAAACCGCCTGTTGCAGCGTCGAGTTTGGAGCCGCTTCGGGTCCAAGATATGATGTCGAGCGATTTGGCATCATCGAAGCGTTCGGCTCGCTGCGCCAGTGCGACCTTATCGTGGTGCAGGGCACGGTGACAAGAAAGATGGCCCCGAGGCTGAGGATGGTCTACGATCAGATGCCGGAGCCAAAGTACGTGATAGCAATGGGAGCCTGCGCCATTACGGGTGGGCTCTACATCGACTCGTATAATGTCCTGCCGGGCGTTGACGGCATCGTGCCTGTTGACGTGTATGTGCCTGGCTGTCCTCCAAGACCTGAAACACTCATCCAAGGCTGCATGTTGCTGCAGGAAAAGATCAAAAGGTCAAAGATAAAGTAGCATGAGCGCCAAAAAGGACGAGCCAAACAAGCCCGCCGCCAGCTCACCGCCGCCAAAGCCTGCTGCCGCAAAGCCGCCTGCACCAGCAGCTGCAAAACCCGCAGCCGCAGCACAGCCTCCAAAGAAAGAACCAGAGGCACCGCCTTTTGAAAAGGGGCTCGTAGAAGAGATAAAGAAAAAGTTTGGCGAATCGATCAAAACTGTCTTTATAAAGCCACTTCGAATCAAGATACAGGTAGATCCCAAGGATATTGTCGAAGTTGCGACGTTCCTTCGAGATAGCATGGGTCTGGACCACGCAGAGTCGGTGGCAGGCACAGACTATCCAAAGGACAACCAGATCGAAGTAGTCTACCACCTTGGGTCGTACAGCCGCGAAGATCTTGGAAATCATGTTTTCTCGCTAGCAACGCGTACAAGCAGGGATGACGCCCGTCTCCCAACGTTAATTAACGTCTACAAAAGTGTGGAATATCACGAGAGGGAAACGTTTGAGATGCTGGGAGTCTACTTTGAGGGTCACCCGAGGAACGAGAGGTTCCTCCTGCCGGAGGACTGGGCAGACATCCCTCCGCTCCGCAAAGACTTTAGGATAAAAGGGAGATAGAATGGCAAGCCTAGATGAAAAGTTTGAAGAGTCGAAGAGACTGGGGCTCCAGATAGTAAAAGAGTCCGAGGAGGACCGACTGATGACGCTCAGCGTCGGCCCACAACATCCTGGCTCCGGCCACTTCCGCTTTACAATCAAAGTTGATGGGGACTATATCGTCTACTGCGACCCTGACCCTGGATATGTCCACCGCGGAGAGGAAAAAATGTGCGAATACCGAAACGTCATCCAGAACATCCCGCACTTGGAACGCCCCGTGATTCATGATTCCACCAACATTACATATGCTTACAGCCTTGCAGTTGAAGAGCTCGTCGGAGTTGAAGTGCCAAGGCGCGGCCAGTTCATCAGAGCTATTGCTTCAGAGATCAACCGCAGCGTCTACACGCTTTATTGGCTCGCAATCTATGGCATATTTCTGGGCCACTCGACGATGTTCATGTGGCCTACAGGCGACAGAGAGCTCTTTGTGGAG